>CAZQDS010000056.1:0-7339 GCA_964591655.1 uncultured Methanosarcinales archaeon | reverse complement strand
TAACGCGTCAGCACTAAACATAACATTGAGTGGCGGTTTGACAAGGAATATAACTTGCAACGCAACAATAAGAGATTGGAATGGGTATTCAGACGTTACAATAGTAAATTCAACATTATGGCATGTCTCGACTTCAAGCAGGTTCGCCGCAGATGACAACAACACCCATTATACTGCTAACTGTTCAAACACGGGGAATGGCGTCAATTATACTGTGAATTATCTGTGTGTCTTCCCAGTATATTATTATGCGAACAACGGGACTTGGAATTGCTCAATAGCCGCATATGATACGTACAACAAGACCGGAAACAATTCTAATACTACAAATGTCTATCCATTATATGCTCTTAACGTCACTGATGGGATAGATTATGGCCAAGTGGCTGTAGATGATGATTCATTAACGCGATCAGCTAACATAACTAACTTCGGCAATAGGGCGATAAATATAAGCGTCGAAGGTTATGGAGTGACAAGAGGAGATGGGTTGGCGATGAACTGTACAATATCAGGAAATATCAGTGTCCAATATGAGCGGTTCTCAACGACAGATACTGGAAATTGGGTCGATAAAATCGCATTATCAAGCACTTCGCAATTAATACCTAACTTAACAATACAGAAACAGACAGTCCCTTCAGTCCCAATGATAAACACCACATATTGGCAATTGAGGATCCCTCCAAATCCTGCAGGAAACTGCACAGGGTATGTGATATTCCAGGCAGAAGCGCCATAATGAATTTTTTTTCTCATTCGATTTTCTTGTTATATTTTTATTGCATTCTTGTTATATGTTTGTTTCATTTTTGTTATATGTTTGTTTCATTTTTGTTATATGTTTGTTTCATTTTTGTTATATGTTTGTTTCATTTTTGTTATATCTTTGTATTCAGTCTTCCATTCTATATTATTTATTCCAAAAAATATAAAAACACGCTCATTAATTTGTTCTACAGGGTGAGTTGTGAAGCAAATTGCATTATTTTTAGCCATATTACTTGTACTCTTTAGCCTTAATTTGGTCGATAGCGTGCTTGCAGCAGATGCATTTGTAGCATACAGGAGCACTACGGGCACTGGTGCGAATTATCCGAAGATAAGATTTTGGAACAGCACTGGAACAGGCACATATGGCTCTGAAGTGGAATTGGTCAATTCAGGATCCCCTTTGAGGCAATTGGTCATCAAACAGTCACCTGTTTCTAGCAAATTAGTCCTCATAACCTATAGCAATGATGGGAATTTTGATGCATACACATGCATTTACAACTGCACTTTTGCAAGCTCCTGGACGTTCACAAGCAATTTTGCCACAAGGGGGGCAATAGCACAGAGGCCTTATGATTTCGAATTCGAGCAATCGACAGGTGACCTTATATTTGTATACTCTGCTTCTAATACAAGTGCTACAGGTGACATAGGGTATATGGTCCTTCCAGAGACAAGCTTATCATTTAGCGGCCTCACGACAAGCTTCATAGATGATACCACTTCAGCTGCCGATATAAATTTCACATGGATCGCTTTGGACAAGAACCCTACAAACACAAGCTCTGAAATTGTCATGGTAGGGTTTGATATCACAAGTTCCGACATAACTGCATTCGTCTGGGATGGGGATGCGTGGGGCAATGTACTGTCTATCTCTGCAGGTGCCACATCAACAAATAATGGCGAGGCCTTGGCTGTCAAGTACGCGGCCGATTCTTCAACTGCAATGGTAGTGGGTGGTGATGGTGCCAACGGAGCATTCAATTGGGCAAATTGGAGCGGTGCATGGAGTGCAGTGACTGTACAGGACAGCAATGGTGCCAGGGCGGAAGATATCAGGTTCATGACATTGAAAGCTGATCCTGCAACTAATGACTTGCAATTGGTCGTTGAGGATTCAAGGGTCGCATTACATACTGGATACTGGGACGGTGCAACATGGGCGATGACATCAAGCATAGATACAGGCATAGATAATGGTGCAAGAAGAGTCGTTGATTATTCATGGCTTCCTGAAGGATCATCAGGCATACTATTGTGGGATACAGATACGATAGGGAACACTCTCAGCATGAGGACATGCAGTCCTCAATGTTCTGGTGCGACATCAACACCATCAACTTATTTTGGTACAGGCGGGTGGTTGACTTTA
Organism: uncultured Methanosarcinales archaeon; assembly: GCA_964591655.1. Lineage (GTDB taxonomy): Archaea > Nanobdellota > Nanobdellia > Woesearchaeales > UBA9642 > UBA9642. Next base: position 5,190 of record CAZQDS010000056.1, on the reverse strand, counting down.
TGGAGGAATCCTACAGCATCAGATAACGTGGACGTTTTAGGGATAAGGATGAACTCCACGAATGCTTTAGGGTCAATGTATTATGATGGGACGCTCACGAATTATAGTGCCACAGAATTGACAACGAATGCGGGAGTCGTGACATATGAATCGTATGGCTTGACATTTAATACTGACTGGAGGGGGCCTTCATTGAATTTTATCGATCCTACATTCAGTTCAGGAAATACGACAACGAACAATTATACTTATATAAATGTCAGTTCGAATGAAGCTTTATCCATAGCATATCTGGAATGGAACGGAACGAATTACACAATGAATGCCACGAGGAATAATACTATTTGGTACTATAACATGACTGGGTTATCTGATGGGACATATTATTATAAGGTCTATGGCACAGATTTCAACAACAACACGAACGTTTCAGAGACCAGGAACTTAACGATCAACCTGCCGCCGAGGATATCGCTCGTCAACCCACAGGATGATGCGGTGAATACCTCATCAAACAATATAACATTCTACTACAATGTAACCGATCCATTAGACAATATAAGCCGATGCTCTCTAATAATAGACACCTTAATTGTGCTCAATACTACGGGTCCCATAAATGAAACGATCACGCTGAACTTCACATATACGCTGTCTTCAGGAACCCATAATTGGTCTATATGGTGCAATGATACTTACGGATTGAACTCGACATCTGAATCCAGAAATATAACAATATCGCTTCAACCATCAATACTGTCAATTTTGATAGATGATTTTCTCACGCCTGAAAACCTTACGGTCCTAAACGCGGGGTCTACGAAAGATGTTTACTGCATTGTTGTGGTCTCAGACCCGTTAGGGCCTGGGAATATAAATTATACACGCGCAACATTCTATTATTATCTGAACACATCTGGGCAGCCAGATAACAATAATGTGCATTATACTAATGCTTCATGCTCCCTCAATGAAACGACCGCGAATAATAAGACCTTTAATTGCGGCTTTAGTGTCTATTACCATGCAAATAACGGTACATGGCATTGCAATGCAACATCATACAATAACTTATCTAATTCTGCAAGCGCAAACAAATCAACGATAATCAACCCATTATATGCTGTAAATATATCGGATGGAATCACATTCGGCGATGTGGAGCCAAACAGCGCATCTGCGGAATTGGTTGTCAACATGACCAATCTCGGCAATATGCCGATAAACATATCCGTCTTAGGATATGCTAGGATTATCGGCGATAACTATTCAATGAATTGCTCTGATAATACTAACCTGTCGATAGGGGCAGTAAGATACTCAAATGTCACTAGCTCTTTTTTATCGAAAACCTCTTTGACAGGCACAGCACAGCAATTAAGACTCACAATGATTAAGCCAACATCAACAACTCCTGTATTGAATTATACTTATTGGCAGATAATGCCTGATCCATATGCCGGGAGCGCATCAAGATATTGTGAGGGATATATAATATTCAGCGCGGAGTCAGCACAATAATCATGGGTCATATCGCAAATTATTTAAGAAAGATGTCATGGAAAGGTGTTAAGATGGGAAACATTAGAAGCAAAATGAGCGGTTTGGTGATTTTGTCTGTATATATGATTATTTGCGTGGCAGCATTCTCTATGAACTCATCAGATGTGCATGCTGCAGGATTATCTGTGACGAAAGCCGCTATTGATTATAAGGATGTCTTAAGAGGGGGATATGCAGAGGATGTGGTGTATGTCGCTTCTGATACTGATTTTGATGTGCCATTAGAGTATGAGGTGCTTGGTGATGTCGCCGGTTGGATAAGTTTTGAGCCCTCAATAAACGAGACTAATGCGACATTATATGTCAGCAGGAATCATGTCCAGCCATTAAAGATAATAATACAGCCCCCGGCTGATGCAGCTTCGGGAGAATATAACGGGGGAGTGAGGATAATAACTGGCACAATCAATAAGCCTGGAGGACCATATGGAAGCCAATTGCAGGCAGCATTTCTTATACGGATAAATGTCATAGTTACAGGAGAACAGATCCTTTCGTGTAATTTTGGCGGGTTGAGCATTCCTGATATTGAGATAGGTGCGCCTATTAGCTATTCGTTTAGTGTTCAAAATATAGGCAACGTTCGCGTAAGACCGAATATCAGCCTGGATATATGGAACCAGGACCAATCTCGGCTTGCAAAGTCTATAGTCAATGCTTTCAATGCAGATGTTTTGCCCACGACTTCCAGAACGTTTAGTGGAGATTCATCGAATAATCTTCGTATAGGGCAATATTGGGCGTATGCTTCAGTCTTTCCTTGTGAAAACTCTGAAATAATATCATTTTCTGTTGTAGAAAAAGGGCAGATTGCAGATACGGGAGAGCTATTGAGGGTAGAGAATAAACCGTGGGCATCGACTGGAGAGATAGTTCCAATAAATGCAATATTCAGGAATACTGGACAAAGAATTGTTTCAGCCAAATTTAAAGGAGTGATTACGATGGATAACAGGATTGTCCAGAATCTCGATTCGGATTTCTATGACATACCTCCTGGAGAAACGACCAATATAACTATGTTTTTCACACCCAAAAAGCAAGGCCAATATTATATATCTGGAAGGGTTCTTTACAACAACAAGCTTACTTTTGAGAAGAGTTCGATACTCAATGTGAATACTGGCGAGGACATTACAGATATTAATATGATATATATAATCATTATAATCATAATAGTGATAATAATATTATTGTTGTTGATAAAGATAAAGCGGAAAAAACAGAGAATGCACAGGTTATGATGAGGATTGAATGCTGAATCTCTTCAGAAAAAATAAGTTGAGACTGGTGTGTTTCGATATAGACAACACTTTATTCGATTATGGGATGGCTGAGGCGGAATCGGATGCACACATCTGTGAAGTTCTATCAAAAAAGACAGGAAAGAATGTCATGGATGTAGTCCGCGCGTTTCATGAAGTGAAGAACAGCCACATGCATCATGATTTCGACCCAAAAAAATTCTCCAGGCAATTATGGTTTGAAGAGACATTGCATAGACTTAATGTGAAGAAGACTCTCGATACGCAAAAACTTGAAAAATATTATTGGGATTACCTTATACCGCGCATGAAGCTATTCCCTAACACAATAAAGGTGTTGGAATCGCTAAAGCATTCTGGAAAATACAAGATTGCATGCCTTACAGATTCTGACGGCGATAGGAACATCAAAGTTGCGCGGCTGAAACATTTCGATGTAGAAAAATATTTTGATCACATAATAACTACCGACGACACCGGGAGAAACAAGCCTTCGATAGAGAATTGGGAATACTTATTGAAAATGTCGGGGATGAAAGGCAATGAATGCATGATGGTCGGCGACCATCCTGAAGTCGACTTGATAAGTGCGAAGAAGATGGGTTTCGTGACTGTGTGGACGAAGGAACATATCCCTGTGGAGGCCCATTTCAAATATGTCGACTACGAAATAACAGATATAGGAGAAATATTGAATATCGTGAAGAAGCATTGATAGAATAATTTTTTCAATAAATTACATTTTCAATCATTAACGACAACCAGTTTTCTCGACTTTGAGACATAATTCATGAGTTTTCCTGTCTGCCTGTTGTACTTGCCGCATCCAAGAATATCATATTTTCTGGTCTTCGGCTCTTTATGCCTTACTATGACAAAGTCTTCACCCACGTCTGGAAATTCTATGTCATTGCCTTTTATCCAATAGATCATCTGATCATAGTCTAAATCATGGATATTTTTTGTTGCGTTTCTGCCTATTATCTGCGCGCCTTCAATGCTTAACCTTAGTTTTTCATTGTACATTTCTCCGAAATATATCCCTATCCCGTCGACTTTCATCTCATCATATGGCACTCTTGCGAGATCCTTGCTTATTATGTATATCCTCTTGTCCTTGTTCATCAGGAATGCGTAATCTAGCTCGTTCTTGTCGATATCATAACCATAATGATCCCGTATCTTCTCAAGGACATGTTTTGTCTCCTTGCTGTTCAGGATGTCATATCTTAGCATTTGAGAACCTATACGCCCCATACAGGGTTTTTCTTTCGCATTATCTCGGCAATCTCTTTCAAGAGGCTTATCTCGTCTTTCTGCATGTATCTTATCAATCTCTTTAATTGCCTGAAATCATTCTCAGGGATTGCCGAATAGAATATGTCTCCTTCATTTATCTGTCTGCCGACTGTGACTCCTGGAAGGGAGATTGCCACCCGGTCTTTCTTTGTTGCAGTCTTAACAGATTCTTTGTTCTTCTGTATTTCTTTGACGTTCGTCAATACTTCCCCATCTTCTTTCATTATGTTCATCCCTGCTTTCATCTCTCCGATGAGCACTTCTGCTCCTATGACTGCCGGGTTGTTCTGCCTGAATGTGTAATTGTGCAAGTATTCTATCTTGCATGGTCTTGTCAATCCTTCAAGCTCTTTCTCCTCTATTCTCCTCGATTCGTCTATTTTCCATTTCTCATAATCTTCAATGATCTTGTATATTATGTTTGAGGTTATTATCTTGACTTTTTCATTTTTCACATCATTGTCCAATTCCACATTGAATCCCAGTATGGCAGATTCTAGTGGATCTTTCTCATAGTTTGATTCGGCGTCTGTCATGTCTTTCTTTGTGATATTCCCTACGGTCGCTTTCCGTATCATGATGCCTTTGTCTTTCAGGAGCTTGACAAGCGCTTCAAGCGAGCCGATTGTGTCTGCCTTGACGACTATGCCTTCCTTGTCTGTCTGCATGACTATCTCTGAGACTTCTTTCTGCAGTTCTATAGATGCCTCATATGCCTGTTTTTGTTCCATGACTGACATGAACGGCATACCAGCGATCACTTCTTCTATGTTGGGTGCGGCTATCCTGACTCCTGCCGCTGCAACGACTTGTTTCATTGATTGGAACTTGGTCTTTTGGTCTCTCATGTCTGATAATTGTTTTGGCTCGAATAATCCTCTGACTTTTGTCATGATCGGTCTCTCTAATCCGGCGATGACTAATGTATCATTAACCCTTATTATCCCGTCATATATTATTGCATCAATGCATAATCCTAATCCCTCAACAGTCTTCACCTCTAGGATTTTCCCTTTTGCTTTCGCGTTAGGTGATACGTCTGAATTTAATTTCTCTTCCAAGA
>CAZQDS010000055.1:0-7359 GCA_964591655.1 uncultured Methanosarcinales archaeon | reverse complement strand
GTCTATATAAATAATATCGCAAACAGTTCAGGCGTTACGACTGATTCCTTGCCGACAATCGTTAATCTGACATTGCAGCAGGGCCTGCGCAGAATAAATGTGGAGGCGATAGATTCTCTTGGAAGGAGAAGGAACAGCACTTCAATATATGTATTGATCGATTATACTCCTCCTGTCCCTGTGATAAATACCCCTAATCAGACGTGGTTCAACACTAGCAATCCGCAGATAAACATAAGCGTCACGGACAATGTCGATACGATGCTCAATTATACGCTTTTCGTAAATACGACTCCGACATTACAGGGCAATATAACAAATGGGACAAACCTGATGGCAGGATTATCTGGATTAAGTGATGGGATATACAATCTTACTCTTCAGGCATATGATGATTTGAACAACAGCGCAAATAGCACCATAAAGATAATATATGTGGATACTTCTGCACCTTCAATAGCCCTTCATGCGCCAATCGATGGGCAAAATTTCACGAATAGGTCAGTGAGGTTCAATTTCACGGTCAGTGATTCGCTTGCAAACTATGCAATATGTAACTTGAGCATTGACGGAACTATCGCCGCTGGTTTCAATGCGACTATCGGGGCAGTCCAAAACTACACTGCGAATAACCTTTCTGAAGGCACCCATTATTGGAATGTGACTTGCAGGGATCAGGCATTCAATTATAATGTCAGTGAGACGAGAAATTTCAATATATTCATATCCCCGTTGCTTGTTTTAGTAAGTCCTTTGAACAACACATGGACCGTTTCTGAGAACAATACGTTCTACTTCAATGTGAGTGATGATACGGGAATAGAGAATTGTTCGTTGATAATCAATGGCGTTATTAATCAGACAAAAGCCACTGCTCAAATAATAAATAATGCGACAAATAACTTCACAGTTAATTCCATGCAGTCAGGGGCATATGATTGGCAGATAGAGTGTTATGATAACACCACTTATCATGCATATAATTCATCGTTGGTATGGAGATTATACGTCGATACAGTCGCCCCACAGCCGTATATATTGACTCAGAACGAAACTTGGTTTAACACGACTGCGCCACGCATACTCATCAACATAACTGATAATATGGCGCAGACAATGAATTACACCGCATATGTTGACGGATCATACAATTCTAATGGTACGGTCCAGAACTCTACTCCGACTAACATAACTTTATCTGCGCTGGCAGACGGATTGCACATTATAGTCATAGAAGGCAGGGATACTGCTGGGAATAGGCAGAATTCGACTCCGGTATATATTTATGTAGACACGTTGCGTCCTTCTATAAATCTCACATATCCTGCAAATGACACGAACCTCACTAGCACTTCCACGAACTTGAATTTCACTGTGATAGACAACCTTGCCGGATACTTGAATTGCTCCATGATGCTTGATGGTGCTGTAATCGCGAATATGAACGTTTCTAACAATACAGAGGTAAATGTCTCAGTTCAAAACCTTGATGGAGGCTATCATTATTGGAATGTTTCCTGTGCGGATATTGTGCAGAACAGGAACACCAGCCTGACATATAGATTCTTCATAGTCCTTCCTGATATTTATATCAATAATTCTATGATATATTTCAACATATCATCCGCTGTCGAGAATGAGACGATCAATGTGACTGCAGAGATAAAGAATATCGGTTTGAACGATGCGGGAGATTTCACCGTGCAGATAAGACTGGGGAGCCTGACCGGGACTCTTTTAGGCAATTTCACGATGAACCTTTCTGTCAATGAATCAAGAAACGTGTCAATCAACTATTCTCTTCCAATAGGCGACAGTATATTCTATGTTTTGGTGGACACTCCATTTTCGACAAATGGGACGATATATGAATCTAATGAGTCGAATAATAATGCGTCAAGAACAATGACTGTTGGAAGTTGGCAATATGTCTTGGGATACCAAGATGGGCGACTAGCAGTTCAGGATACTACATATAGCGCCGTGTTCGATTGGATGGTAGAGAACACTACTGGCGGGAATGTCTTTTCTGCAGATGCTGACAGCAACATAAATTGGTTGAATCTCACGGCGCTCTCCAGAAATATAACAGCCCAATATGTTTTGGATGATTTCAATGACTTAGACAGGGCATTAGGTATGGAGAACAATAGCGACAGCATAAACACTACTTACACTTCATCAGGGCAGCCGAAGGAATCGAATAATATAACTGTATTCAACAGGCAGGTCATATATGTGCCTACATTCAACAGTACGAACAATAGCAACTTTTTCACAGGGATATTGTGGGATTCAGGAGATGGCGGTAGGGAATTCAATGCAAGTCAGGATGTCGTATTTATAACGCGGATAAACATGGATACTGCAGGTTATAATGGGACTTATGATTTTGAATTGAGGGTGCCGGCAAGATTGCGGTCATATAAGGCGGGCACTAACGCTGTGGCATTGTATGCTGAATTAAGTTGATTTGTTGATTTTTAAATTCAACAATTTATTTTTTAGATTGAAAATGAGTAAAAGAGAAAAAAAAGAGGATGAGAAATCAGATGTTAAATATTTAGTTATAGGACAATATTATTTGTTGTCATTGTCGTCATTCATGGTTTTGATAATATTATCATGTTCTCTCGTCTCATATGCATACGCTTTAGAGGGGCAAATAATAGTTAATGCTGCGGATGATGGTTCGCATTATTATTTATATTTTGATCGGAGCCATTATGTTGTTGACGACATCGTCAAGATATCTATAAACCAAGAGCAGGCAATCATAAATCCTCTCTCCATTGATAATGTTGCTGATGAGAATGCCGTTGATGAGAATATCGCTGTTGAGAATATCACAGACGTCATCCTGGAAGATTTAAGCTTGGAGATATCTCTTAAGGAGGATCCTTCATATACTTACCGATATCTAGGGGTTGTTGAACCGATTATATCTTTTGTCACAAAAACGACAGGGACATATGCTGTGGTCCTGTATAGAAATGATGAGTTGACAGGAACGGAGATACTCGAGGATAGGAAAGAATTTATGGTTTACCAAAAATCAGATGAAGAATGTGCCAATCATGGCCTTGATGAAAAAATAGTTATTGACTTGTCTCAGCATGACAATTATAGTGACGGATTCATGCCATCAAAGATAGAACTTTCATATTACGACAGTTATGTTGGTTCCTACCAGAAATATGTTTATGGCGATAATATGACTAACATTATCGAGTATGTCCCTAAAAAGATAGGAATATACTATTTTTATGTAGACGATGATTACTTGACGTGTTTCAATGTGACTTCACTTAACGACATTGTTTCTGAGAATATTACGACAGAGAATAATGCTACATTAGAAAATATGTCTATAATTGAAGATGTTGCAGAAAAAGAGAAGTTAGAGAATAAATTCAAAGATATTAATTTTCCGAAGGTAAATAAAAAAATATACGATAACGGACTTTATAGTAATGACACGAGATTTGACGTTGATATAGAAGATAATTTGTCAAGGAACAAGATGACGTTGCGTGGCATGAAAGATGCAGATGATCTGGCTGATGTAAGATTCATCAAGAAACAAGAAATAAAAAACAACATCAAAAGACCTTTGGATGAGAGGATATTCGATGCAGGCCTGGCTTCTTCCGAGATGGTGTCCGAATCTTTGGTCACAGACATAGTTTATGTCAACATCATAAACATAACTAACGCAACAATTCAGTTAGCCAAAGAGGGGCATGTCTCCTCAATAGTCAGATGCACATTTTTCGACCCGACAAGCGACGCCTGTAGTTTTTGGGAACCTACAGAAATAATTTTCAACGATTATGGTGATTATGTCGAGTTTACCGTCGACCATTTTTCTGCATATGCAGGCATCATCCTTATAACAAATGCCGATATCCTTGATGAAAACAGGACAGTCATTGATAACATATTTGATGAAGTCAGGGAGAAGGATGGGATATGGGTGAATGTCTCTCCAAATAATTATGTCAGGGTGTCCTTCGAAACAAACCTTAGCTCGTCGAACGATATAACTCTATATGCCAAGGCTTCATCCAGCTCGACTTCTGTACTGGTCTATGAGAAAGACGGCAATGATGTCGTCGCTCAATTCATCGACTTGGTGGAGGAGAAATATTACAAGGTGTTCCTGAGCGGACTGGTCGGGATTGCAGACACTTTCGACCTGCTTGTCCTGAACGGGATTCTGGAAATAGATCATATAATAGATCCTGGTCCTACCCAGGTCATGAACATTACATTGATGGCCACTTATCAGGATAATGCTCCTGCTAACAGCATTGAAGGCGCAAGAGGCATGCAGATAGACGTTGCTAGAAGACTGGCTTTCATATCTTCTAACACCGATGATTCTTTGACAGCAATCAATTTTTCCAATCCGACTAATTTATCTGTGTTCGGCTCTGTCAATGACGCCGCCCCAGTAGGCAGTGTAGATGGTATATGGTTCGGAAGTCTTGACAGCGCGAATAATATCTTTTATGCTCCTTCAAGTGTTGATAGCACGACCTCTTGGTATAATGTCTCTACCGGAACTTTTGTATTCCTTAATGATACCGCTGCAGATACTGCCGGCGCTGGAAGCCAAGAGGGCGAGCGTGATGTGTCTATAGTTGATATTGGTTCTAACCGTTGGCTCATTACTGGCGGGTTGACTGATGATATTGTTTCTAGTTTTAATGTAACTAATCCACGTATAAGGCCTGTTGTCGTAAATAGTTTCACTGACGCCGCCGGCGCATGCAGTGTAGACGGTATGAGTAATATATATAACATCCCAGGGACTTCTTATATCATAGTCGCCGCAACTGTCGATAGTTATATTACATTGCTGAATGTATCTGCTGCTGGCGCTTTCGCTTGCATCGGTTCAGGATACACTAATACTGCCGGTGCAGGCAGCATTGAAGGACTGCAATACATGTATTATGAGAACAGCACAGGTTATTTGTATGTCACTTCTCCTACAGATGGTTACTTGACGATATTGCAGAATGTTTTATCTGGCACGCCTACTCTAGTCGGTTCTGTGGGGGGCATGACTGCACCTGTTTCCGTAGCAGTTATGCCGACAGCAATTGCGGGCACAAAGTATGCTTTCGTCGGCTCATCGACTGCCGGTGTAGGGATCAGAATCATCAACGTGACAAATCCTGCTGCGCCAACACTCAATGCAACAGCATTCAATCAGACATCAGGAACATGCGTTTATAATGGCGTTTACAGCTTGAGCGTCGTAGATAATTATCTATATGCCACATCAAGCACTGATGCATGTTTCTATTCCATCAAATTGTATGACACCATAGGCATACCTAATATTACGTCTTCAAGAATATCGCCTCCAGTTCCTAATGTCACGAGCACTCTTCAAGGTTTTTGTAATGCAACTGATGATGATCCAGTATATTATAATTATTTTTGGTATCTTAATGGAGTAATAAATTCTTCTGGTAGCACTTCTGTTAATTTTTCTTCTGGTGTTGAGGTTAATGTTGCTAATGTTTCTTCTTCTTTGTTGTCTGTCGGTCAGAATTGGACTTTCAGCTGTCAGGCGAATGATACTGTAAGTGTAAGTACGTGGCTTAACAGCAGCACCGTCAGGATTTCTTTGCCTGCAACGATTAACACTTCAAGGATTGCTCCTGCAAACCCTAATGTCACGAGCACTCTTCAAGGTTTTTGTAATTCTACTGGTGATGATCCGATGTTTTATAATTATGTTTGGTATCTTGATGGTGTTGTTAATTCTTCTGGTTCTTCGTCTTCTGGTTTTTCTTCTGGTGTTGAGGTTAATGTTGCTAATGTTTCTTCTTCTTTGTTGTCTGTTGGTCAGAATTGGGCTTTTAGTTGTCAGGCCAATAATACTTTCAGCTTGAGCTCTTGGCTCAATAGCAGCGCAACAAGAATAAGAGATCCGGCCGCAATGAATTCATCCAGGATATACCCGACAAATCCTTTCGCATATGATGTCCTTCAAGGCTATTGTAATGGCACTGGCGATTCTCCATTATTTTATAATTATGTTTGGTATCTTGATGGTGTTGTTAATTCTTCTGGTTCTTCCTCTTCAGGTTTTTCTTCTGGTGTTGAGGTTAATGTTGCTAATGTTTCTTCTTCTTTGTTGTCTGTTGGTCAGAATTGGGCTTTTAGTTGTCAGGCCAATAATACTTTCAGCTTGAGCTCTTGGCTCAATAGCAGCACAGTAAGAATTGGTGCACCCCCGATAATAATATCTTCGAGAATAAGCCCTTCTATTGCGTATATTGAAAATGACCTCGTCGGTTATTGTAATGGTACTGATGATGGTGTCATCTTCTATAATTATGTTTGGTATCTTGATGGTGTTTTGAATTCTTCTGGCAGTACTTCTGTTAATTTTTCTTCTGGTGTTGAGGTTAATGTTGCTAATGTTTCTTCTTCTTTGTTGTCTGTCGGTCAGAATTGGACTTTCAGCTGCCAGGCGAATGATACAATTAATATCACTTCATGGATCAACAGCACAACAATCACTATAATTCATACTCCAGGACCTGTATATACATATAATAATACTCTATTGGATACTTATCAGGATAATGTCCCTCCAGACAGCATCGAGGGTGCAAGAGGCATGCAGTTTGATTATGAAAGAAAATTAGCCGTCATTTCAAGCACGACAGATGATTCCATAACGATACTTAATTATTCTGTTCCATCTTCAATCACTCTTTTTGGCTCTGTCAATGACGCCGCCCCTCCAGGCTCTGTAGATAATATTTGGTTCGGCACTTTGGATAGCATCAATAAATTATTTTATGCCCCGTCAATCACTGATGATACCATAAGCATATATAATGTCAGCACTTCCACTCTTACGTTATTGAATGGGACTGCGGCAGTTTCTGCAAATCCCGGAAGCTTGGACCAAGTCTATGATGTGGCATATGTCGATGTTGGCAATGAGCGTTATGCTGTCGCATCCGCTTCTTTTGATGACACATTGAGCGTGTACAATGTCACAAATCCTTTTATTGTCCCGACTGTGTTGGCGACGAGGACGACCGCAGCAAACCCTTGCACTACAGACGATCTCCGAAAATTATATAACATACCCGGGACTACATATATAATAGGTGCATCGGCCACCGATGACACGATAAGCATTTTCGACATAGGGGCCGGTGGCGTGATTTCTTGCGTGTCACAATACACCGATGCAGTTCCGCCTGGCAGCGTCGATGGTGTGCAAGATTTCTTCTATGAGGAAAGCACAGGATTGCTGTATGTCCCTGGTTCTGTCGATAGCGCATTCACCATACTTGATCTCACGACTCCTGCAAGCAT
>CAZQDS010000054.1:0-7453 GCA_964591655.1 uncultured Methanosarcinales archaeon | reverse complement strand
ATCTTAATGGAAAAACTGACAAGCATCCATAATCATATCCCCAGCTTATCCTCAGTCTCTTTTATCTTCAGCGTCGTCTTGATGACTGTGTCAGGGTTCAATGATATCGAATCTATCCCGCACTCGACGAGGAATTGCGCGAATTCAGGATAGTCGCTTGGTGCCTGCCCGCATATGCCGATCTTCCTATGGTATTGCTTCGCATCAGCGATGACTTTCTTCAACAGTCTCTTCACAGCTTCATTCCTTTCATCATAGATGTGCGCAACAATCTCTGAATCCCTGTCTAGACCGAGCGTTAATTGTGTCAAGTCATTTGATCCGATTGAAAATCCGTCGAATATCTCGCTGAATTGGTCAGATAATATTACATTGGATGGTATCTCGCACATGACATACACTTGAAGGCCGTTCTCTCCCTTCCTTAAACCATGCTTCTCCATCTCTGCCATGACTTTCTTCCCTTCCTCGACTGTCCTGCAGAATGGGACCATCACTTTCAGGTTTGTCAATCCATATTCGTTCCTTACTTTAAGTATCGCTTGGCATTCCAATGCGAACCCATCCTTGTATCCTGGACTGTAATATCTTGATGCGCCTCTCCATCCGATCATCGGGTTGTCCTCTTTAGGCTCATACGCTTTTCCGCCTATAAGGTTTGCATATTCATTAGTCTTGAAATCTGAGAACCGGAGGATCACGTCTTTCGGATAGAATGCTGCCGCAATCATCCCTACACCTTGCGCAAGTTTGTCGACGAAAAATTTCACTTTGTCATCATATCCTAGAGATATTTTATCAATCTCGTGCTTGACATCTGCGGGCTGTGTATGATAGTTCAACAATGCGAGCGGATGCGCTCGTATGTATGACATTATTATGAACTCTTCTCTTGCCAATCCTACGCCATCATTAGGGATGTAAGACAAGTCGAACACCTCTTCAGGATTCCCACAATTCATCATTATCTTAGTCTTTGTCTTAGGAAGATTCTGCAGGTCTATCCTCTGTATCTCAAATGGAAGATGTCCATCATAAACATTCCCTGCATCTCCTTCTGCACAACTCACCGTTATCTGTTGTCCGCTCTTTATCTTCTCTGTCCCATCAATCGTTCCGACAACACACGGGATCCCAAGCTCTCTTGAGATTATCGCTGCATGACATGTCCTTCCTCCACGGTTTGTGACGATTGCTGAAGCGATCTTCATTATCGGCTCCCAATCAGGGTCAGTCATCTCTGTTACAAGGACCTGTCCCTTCTTGAATTGCCCGATATCATGGACATTCTTTATTACATTAGCTTCTCCGCTGCCTATCCTTTCTCCGACTGATTTTCCTTTTACTATGATATTGCCTTTTTGTTTCAGTACATATGTCTCTAGGACATTCCTGTTCTTTTGGCTCACGACAGTCTCTGGTCTTGCCTGCACTATGAATAATTCTCCTGTCTGGCCGTCTTTTGCCCATTCCATATCCATCGGCTTGAAATGTCCTGCCTTCCAAGAGTAATGATCCTCGATGGTGCATGCCCATCTGGCCAACGTCAAGACTTCATCATCATTCAATACGAACTTATTCCTGTCAGCTTCTGAGACTGGAACATTCTTTGTAGGCTTGTTCCCTTCCGTGCTGTAAATCATCTTCAATTCTTTATTCCCTATCTTTCTTGAGATTATTGGTTTGAATCCTTGTTTTAGTGTCGGCTTGAAAACATAATACTCGTCAGGATTGACTACTCCTAACACAATGTTCTCTCCAAGTCCATATGATCCTGTTATGAAAACAACATCCTTGAATCCTGATTCTGTATCTACAGAAAACATGACTCCAGAACATGCCTTATCAGAACGAACCATCTTCTGCACACCAACAGAAAGCGCAATGCTGAAATGATCGAACCCTTTATCTACCCTGTATGATATTGCCCTGTTCGTGAATAATGATGCGATGCATTTCTTTACTGCTTCTAATATTTGGAAGTCTCCTCTTACATTAAGATATGTCTCTTGCTGTCCTGCAAAGCTTGCATCAGGGAGATCCTCTGCCGTAGCGCTGCTTCTTACTGCAACATCCGTATCACTTCTATCTCTGTTATATGCGCCGCATAAATCCCTATATGCAGACAATATGACAGATTTCAACTCCTGCGGGAATTCTGCTTTCAATATTGTATCCCTTACTTTTTGCCCTCTTTCAGAAAGATTCTGCATGTCATGGGTGTTCAAGTCAGAGAGTATATGCCTGATATGCTCTTTAATCCCTGCTTTCTCTAAGAAATATCTATATGCGTATGCTGTCAATGCGAATCCATTAGGGACTCTTATGCCTTTTGATGTGAGGTTTACATACATCTCTCCCAATGATGCATTCTTCCCACCCACATATTGAACATCGTCATTGTTCAATTGGTCAAACCATAGAATGAACATATTTGATTTATCCATCGCAATTCCTCCAAAATATCAAACTCACCAATGAATATGAAATTGGCTTAAGAAAAAGAATACTACTCACCCCTTTTTCCCAAGCCATTAATCATTATGGTACTTGAGTATCTTATAGGTAGAAATTCCCCAAGATAGTATATAAATGTTTGGTACTATTGGAGAGTGTATAAGCGATTATCATCTTTAATTATTTTTGACATGTATAGTCTGTGTAGGATATGCGAATTCTATGCCTGCTGCTTCGAATTGCTCCTTGATTGCAAGGTTTATCTCTGTTCGCGTCTTTGTCGTGCCATACGCTTGATTGAAGGAATATTCTACATAGATGTTTAGTGAAGACTCTTTGAATTCGCTGAAGCCGACGACATAACTCGCTGTCGGGTCGTTCTTGATGATTGCAGGATGCTTCTCCAGTATATCTTTTATTATCTGTATTGCCTGTTTGACTTTATCGGAAGAGCTGTTGTAGACTATCCCTATATTAAATGTGTATCTTATTGCATGATCCTTGTCTTCCCTGCTCTTGTTCTCTAATGCAGTTGCGGCTATCACGGAATTAGGGATGTGGATGAATGTATCTATGGGACTCTTGATTGTTGTGGATCTCATTCCGATTTGCGTAACATACCCTTCATACCTGTCATCAACTCTTACCCTGTCCCCTATCTTGAATGGCTTGTCTGCAATTATTGATATTCCCCCGAAAAGGTTTGTCAACAATGGTTGTGCAGCAAGCGCGAACGCCAAACCTCCTATTCCTAAACCTGCAACAAGTGATGTCACATCATAACCAAAATCCTTGATCAAGAATATTGCTCCTATGAGTATTATTATGACTTTGACGGTCGTCTTTGCAAAAGGCAACAATTGGTCATCAAGCTGACTTTCTGATTCAGCAATCATAGGCTTGAAATAATGCTCAATCACAGCATCCAAGAACCGAATGACTATCCATATGACAAGCATCACGATAAGTATCTCTAAAATATTGTAATACCATCTATGCCCTGCCTCGTTGAAATTTATCTGGAATCCTGCAATGTAGAATCCTGCAATGAATAAAGCGAATATTACCGGTTTCTCAAGGACACTTACAAGCACATCATCCAATGTCGTTTTTGTCTTTTTTGTGATCTTTTTTATTATGCTGACGCCTATCATGGCGAAAAGTTTTCCTATCCCTATAAAAAATAATAGTATCGCTAAAGCTATGATATAAGATTTTATATCATTTCCATAAACCATCATATCCAAAAAATTTGCCATATTGGTAGCAATAACGGGAATTTTATAAACTTTTTGTCAGTATTCAATTGTAGAAAATTTTTCTATAAGAATTCAGTCTTCCAGGTCTTCTTCAGATTCATTATACTCATTGTTAGCCAATCTGGGAGGCATACTTCCTCTTTGTTTTAGATATTCTTTCAATTCTTTTCTTGTGACGAAATTTTTAGGGTCCCACAGGTCAAGATATTTCTCTATAAGCTTTATATCGGTCCTTTTCGCTGCCTGGTTTACCTCGTCATTGAATATGCTTATCTTCTCTGAATAGTCGTTTACCTGTTTTTTAAGCTTGAGTGTATCTTCATTCACCTGCTTTAGGTCTTTGACGAATCCTCTCTCTGACTCGATTATGTTCTGGTCAGTCAGCTGGAGCTTCTTCCTTATGTTACCATATCTTTCTTCCAATATCCTTAGTCTCCTATCGAGATCGGTTATTATGGATGCAATCTGTTCAATCTCTGCATTCTGTCCCCTAGGTTGTGTTTGGGAAGTCTGAGGCATGCTTCCAGGCACCTGCTGATTAAACAGTGAACTCTCCACACTGTTATTAGGATTATATTCTACCATATGCTATACCTTAAAAGTCTTTATATAAATAGTTAATTATTATTTAGGCCGACAACCGTTTTTATGTCATTTTTATGCCTGTTGCATTCAAAAAATTTATATATAATGCTTCTAATATTCGGTTAGAGGTGAACGGTGCACTATTCATGTGATAGTGTTTTAGACTATGCTTTTCAATAATCAGTCAGCTGGTGTTTCTTCTGATATTACCCATGAGGGTGATGAGACTGTATTAAGGGTAGATTATGAGACTTCATTTGAGGTCCCTTCCATAGAGGATTCGGATAGTTGTATGGCGGACACCATTGACAAGCTGATGAGTAACAAGAATGTCACGAAGATTGTCTTCAGTCAACGGAGAGAATACGAGTATGACTACAATCAGACAAGACTTTTGGTAGAGATAGCAAAAGTATATTCGCATCTCATCAAGCAAAAGAACCTATTCAATTATTCTGCATTGGCGATGAACATACAGAACCCTGTCATACTTAAGGATGCGCAGGAAAAATATGCAGAGCTTCAACAGATTGTATTCAACAAGCTGAAGAAAGACCCGATAGGGATATATGTGGAGCTGAAGAGGCTTGTGCGTGCGGACAAGATAGAGCTCGACAAATCGATTGATGAAGGATACTCTGCAATGCTTGAGAAGTATATCCAGATCCTTAATTATATAATAAAACTCCTTGAGGGCACGAGACTTATCGGCGTTGCAAAAAATTATATTGCGGGGATGAGAGAGGGCGATAGGTCTATCTATAGGAGGATATTCACGCCTAACATCAAGCCGGATTTCATGTTCACGAAAATAATGTCTTCCTATCCTAAGAATTCTGAAGAGTTAGAGAACTATACTGTCAGGAACTCTGAAGTGATAATATTCAAGTTGCAGCATAATGTCCAGAACCTATATCATATAACCCCGCCAGAATTTAAGCTTGAGGAAGAGAAGTATGAGATACTTGATCTTGCAAGAAAGATCATGTCAGAGCACAAGCCGGACAAGCAGGAATTTGTCGACCCTGCAAGGATGAGAGAAGTGTTCATGAATGTAGGGAGAGACTTGATCGAAGAGCTTGCAGATTACAGGAATGTGAAATTGAAGCATGCAGAAGTTGAGGAACTTGCAAGGATACTTGTAAGATATACTGTCGGTTTTGGTGTTGTCGAGGCATTGCTTGAGGATGAGAAGATCCAGGACATAACAATCAATAGCCCGATGGGTCAGGTTCCGGCATTCATCGTGCATCAAGATTATGATTATTGCAGGACAAATCTCATCCCTACCATCAGGGATGCAGAATCATGGGCCTCAAAATTAAGGATGATATCTGGAAGGCCATTAGATGAAGCTAATCCAGTGCTTGATACAGAAATACTCATCCCCGGGACTGCAAATGCGAGAGTCGGAGTCATCAGTGAGCCATTGAACCCTACTGGGCTGGCATATGCATTCAGGAGGCACAGGGATAAACCTTGGACGTTTTCTCTTTTCATAAAGAATGGTATGATGAATGCTGAAGCTGCAGGTTTGATGAGTTTCTTGATTGATGGCGCAAGGACAATGCTTGTTGCAGGAACAAGGAGTGCAGGTAAGTCATCTCTTCTTGGTGCAATAATGGTCGAGGTGATGAGGAAGTATAGGATGATAACTATTGAGGATACTCTTGAGTTGCCTGGGACGTCATTGAAGAGATTGGGGTATAATATTCAGCAGATGAAAGTCAGTTCAGCGTTATCAAAAGGTTCAAGTGAGGTTTCTGCAGAAGAGGGAATAAGGACTACATTAAGGATGGGAGATTCTTGCTTGTTCGTTGGAGAGGTAAGGAGCACTGAGGCAAAATCATTGTATGAAGCGATGAGGGTCGGTGCTCTTGCAAATGTCGTTGCAGGAACAATACATGGTGACAGCCCTTATGGTGTTTATGATAGGGTAGTCAATGATTTGAATGTCCCTAAGACCAGCTTCAAGGCGACAGACATAATAGTCGTCGCTAATCCCATAAGGAGTGCAGACGGCTTGCATAGGTGGAGAAGAATAACTCAAATAACTGAAGTGAGGAAAAAATGGGAAAACGATCCAGTGCTTGAGAAAGGTTTTGTCGATTTGATGAAATATAACAGCAAGACTGATCAGCTTGAGATTTCTGAGGATCTCATGAATCAGGATAGTGAGATAGTGAAATCTATCGCTGAGAATGTCAAGGAATGGTCTGGGAACTGGGATGCTGTCTGGGACAATATAATGTTGAGGACAAAGAATTATCAGACTCTCGTAAATATCTCAAAAAGGCTTAATAATCCTAATTTATTAGAGGCGAGATTTGCTGTTGAGGCTAATGATCAATTCCATAAGATATCTGACAAGATAAAGGAAGAGGTCGGTGTTATGGAGAGTAAGAGGATATTTTTCGAGTGGCATGATTGGTTGAAGCGTGCTGCAAGAGCATATACACTCGCAGAACAGAAATGAACTTGATGCGGTTTACAGATATATGTTTAAAAAGAAGTATTTTAAAATATATGTTTTAAAATATTCATTTAAATGGTTATTTTGTGATAAATATGATAAAAAATATTGATTTTAAAATATTTTTTATACACTATAATTAAATGTTTTAACTAAATGTTTTAGCTAAATGTTTTAAACAAGAGGTGTGGATGAATTCTCTAGGTCAGGAGGATTTCAAAGAGTTCGAGAAGAAATACAAAGAGCGGATAAAAAAAGAGTTTGAAGATTTCAAAAAAGACAAGAATGTATCCACTCAATCTAGGCAGTATCAGGATTTCAAAAGACAATGGATGCCAAAAAAGCTCACATTATACGAGAAGGCATGCAACATCTCTGAAAGCATATTCAAGATATCTCCCGACCAGAAAGAATCAAAAGAGATGCAGGAATATCTAGACATATGTCATCTCAATGTCACTCCTGCAGGAGTTAAGAGCTTCTCATTCTTAGGGCCGATAGCATTGATATTAATCGTATCATTCTTGAGTGTAATGATACCATTCCTGACAATGGCAGAGCCTGATTTGAGTTCAGGGATGTTCTTTGTCGTTTTCACAGCTATTTTCGGACTCATACTTATCATACCATTAGGTAAGCTTCCAGAATTTCTTGCCAACAATTGGCGTATGTCAGTAAG
>CAZQDS010000053.1:0-7554 GCA_964591655.1 uncultured Methanosarcinales archaeon | reverse complement strand
CCCATTCACTAATGCATCTACTGATTGTTTTGCCATAATATTTCACCTTACTCAATATCTGTATCCTCGCCCTCTCTTCTGATGACTTTTAGAGCGTCAAGTTTCAATGTTATAGGTATCGGCACTGCCGCTTCAAGCAATTCGACGACAGCCTCTTCCTTAACCTTGTCGATTCTTGTGATCTTGCATTTCTCTCTCTTGAATGCGCCTGAGATGATTTCTGCTATATCATTCTTCTGTATATTCATCTCCTTCTTCACTTGCTCGAGCATGTGCTCTATCTCGTTATATCCTACTTCAGCAGGAAGCAGTCCTCTAGCATATGGTATGCCGAAAGCTGCCTGTTCAGCATCCGCTTTTGTCGGTGATTCAACAAATATATACCCTCTCAATCCATGCGGTCTGATGACTGATAGGATGTTGATGCCTTTCCTCTCTGCATTGCTAATCACGAAATCCATAACTTGGTCTTCCCTGTTAGCCGTTGTCCTTATGCAAAAAATCTTGTTTTCTTCACTCATATTATATACCTTCACTATTATTTGAATATTAATACATCAATCAGGTGCACGATGAATCCTAACAGCCCTATTATGAGTATCCCTAACCCGGATACTTTGCTTATCGTCTTGAATTCTTCCTTTGTCGGCTTCTTCGTTATCTTTACAACTCTTACGCATTCCCTGACGAAATTTTTCAGCTTGCCTATAAGTGTAGGTTTTTCTTCGAACTGCTCCATAATCTTACCTCATAAAGATATGAAAAGAAAATATACCCCTTTTTTAAATGTTTCCATTTAAATAACTTCTAAATAAATTTAAGTATGTCATCGGATGCCCTGTCGTTTCTTCTCTTGTAAAGTGAATCAGTGTCATCATATTCTTCATTTTTGGCTTTTAAGGGCGCCACATCAGACACTATATCTTCAATGTCCATGATATGTTCAGCAGTGATTTTAATCACCAAATTAAAGAAGGTAAAAATAGTATATAAATGTTATGGCTTCAGTATGGCAATCTGTATATCACTATATAGTTCCCTTATTGCGTTGAACAGTATTGACCTGTTGTAATCATCAATGCTGTATGTCTCGAATTTATGTTTTATTATATTGTACATCCGCTTCGCTTCATTGATGTTGCCCTTGAGTATTATGCCTCTGCATTCTACAATCATCTTTTCTATCTCTTCAACCTTCGGCTCCTTGAGTATCTCTGAGATGTTCTCTGTATCATCAGGTGATGTAAGTTTCCATTTTATATATTTGGAGAATATCATGTTATCCAAGTTCTCTCTTTCTTGTGAAAGCTTCATCTCTGCCTGGTCAATTGCATGTTTCAGTTCCTTGTCTTCATACAACCGTTCGTTCAATGCCTGCTTTTTCTGTTCGACCATGCTCTTAAGCTTATCTAAATTTTCCTTGTCTTTATGTATCAAGTCCGCCTTATGGAGCAATGCTAGCGCATTCTTCCTCTTCTCTTCGAATTCTGCACGTTCTTTGTTCAGTTCAGAAAGCTTGTGTTCATAGGTCTCTTGCAACGCATTCAGTTTTTTCCTGTGTTCCTCTATCAATTTTTCTCTCGTCGTCTCAAGAAGCATCCTATCTTTCGTTATTATGTCGATCTTTTTCTTAAGTTCCTTGTTCATGCTGATTGTCTTCTCCAATTCTCTTCTCAGCATGGCCTTCTCTTTCCTTGACCTATTGATCAGTTGCTTCTCGACGTGTTTTGTGACTGATTCCTCCAGGTCCTTTTCCTTTGCATCAAGCCTTTTCTGCAATGCCCTGAGTGTAGACTGCAATTCATTCAGCTCTTTTTGTTTGGCAGAGAGATTTTTGCTCAACTCTGACAATTCGGCGCCTTTCTTGCTATATTCCGTCCGTCTTTGCTCTATTATTGACTCTATCTTATCATCATATTGCTTGAGAAGCCTTATGAACCCCGGTCTGGTGAAATGCTTCATGCTTCTCTTCATCTCATTTCGCAATTTCTTGTGTTCCTTGTCTATCTTGCTGAAGAATTTTTTCTCTGCAGGCGGCATAGGAACCTTTCCAACCGTTATCTCAGGGACTTCCGGATTATCGAATTTCATCTCTGGGAGGTTCTCTGGCAGCGTCAATAGCCTATTGTCCAGGACCTTCTTTTGGTCTTCTATATGTTGATCGGAACTTATGACAAGATTGTTTACGTCTTCGTTGTTCCTGTTGCTGTCTGTTATAAGATTGTCTTGTTCATTTATGCTTTCTGCCCAATTGAAATTGGTCGATTCGTCAATTTTTTCTACTGCCTGCTTCTTGCCTTTTCCTTTGGATTTCCCGAAGCTTTTAGACGGAGATTTGCTCACTGGAGGAAGCGTGTCAGGGATGTCTGTAGGTGCGATCACATCATTCACTTCTAAAGATGGTAGTTCTGGAAGGTCAGGAAGATTGACGTTCGGCATGTCTACTGTCGGCCTCTCTATCTTCTGCTCTTCTTTTGGCTTGTTAGAAAATAATCTGTTGAAAAAACCTTTCTTCTTCTCTAATTTAGGAACTTCTGGCGGAACGATATCCAATTCACTTCACCCCTTTTTCATAAAGTCAGCGCTTTTACTATAAAAAGCTTTTGTTTTATTTGTGGAGTGAATACATGAGATTTCGATAAATCGCTGATATTGGCATATCACATCGATAAATTTTTTAATGAAATGGATACTGATATTGATTATGGATCAGGCAGCTAACGAAGTTTATGATTTCATATTCAAGGTGGATCGTAGGATAGGCTATCTGGAGAAGGATATAGTTTTCATAGAGAAGAAGATAACCACATTGGATTTCTACAAGGGAAAGATGTATGCGGATCTCCGTGAGGAATTGGCTGCTGCGAGGATAAGCATCGATGACATAAAGAGCAAATTGAAGAATATATCGATAGGGATAAATGCATTGTCTCTGGATATGAAAGAGGTTGTGAAGAAAGAGCAGTCAGATGCGCTCTCAAGACAGGTCGATGAATTGCCGTTGAATGAGTATCTGACGAAGAAGGAGTTAAGGGACACTATATGAATAATACGATATCAAAAGGGAAGCTTGAGAAATATTTTGCGATAACAGGGGAAGCATTGGAGAAATGCAAGAATGCATTCGATGATAAACGCTTGAAGGATGCGAAAGATTTTTTTGATATGGCATCTAGATATTATAGCGACGCGAGACATTTCGAGAAGAAAGGGGATCATGTCCTTGCATTCGCTGCATTGAATTACGCACATGGATGGCTCGACGCAGGCGCAAGGATAAGACTGTTCAAAGTCAATGACTCCAGGTTGTTTACAGTGGATGATTGATGTATTTTCTTTTAGTATTTTTTTATCATTAAATTTTTAAACAATATTGTGTTATTTTCAGGGTGGCACATGCAAAAATAATAATCATAGGCGCAGGCCCTGGCGGTTTGACTGCAGGGATGATTCTGGCGTACAGGGGATTTGACGTCACTATTTATGAGAAAGCAAATATAGTTGGTGGAAGAAATGCCCCCATAATAAAGAATGGTTATGTATTCGATACCGGCCCGACTTTTCTCATGATGAAATTCGTACTTGATGAAGTGTTTGAAGAGGCAGGAGTCCACATTGATAAGTATATGAAATCTTATAAGCTTGATCCAATGTATCGATTGCAATTCAACGATTTTAGCATGGACATCAGCGACAATAAAAAGAAAATGCTTTCTCAAATAAAGAAGAATTTTCCTAACGAGATTGGCGGTATGGATAAATTCATGAAGAATGAATCAATGCGATTCAAAAGATTTTTTCCGTGCTTACAAAAAGATTATTCTGCAGTAAGAGAGTATTTCAGGCCAGTATTCATTAAGGCATTGCCTTACATACTCACTACTAAAAGCATGATGCAGGTTTTAGATACTTATTTTGATGATGATAAATTAAAGATTTGTTTCACGTTCCAGGCAAAATATCTCGGTATGAGCCCCTGGAATTGTCCTGGGCAGTTCATGATAATCCCTTACATAGAGCATGCTTTCGGCATATATCACGTCGATGGTGGTCTTTCAGAGATATCTACTGCGATGGAGAAGGTTTTTAATGAGAATGGCGGGAAACTAAAATTAGGCAGTCCAATAAAAAAGATATTGATAAAAGACGGGGTTGCAGTAGGCGTAGAATTATCCAATGGAAAAAAAGAATATGCTGATCAAGTCGTATTGAATGCAGATTTTGCTTATGCAATGACGAACCTTATAGATAAAAAGGACTGGCATTACATAAAAAGATGGAATCCTACAAAACTTAAGAAGAAGAAATATTCCTGCAGTACATTCATGTTATATCTTGGATTGGACAAGATTTATGATATGCCTCATCACACAATAGTCTTTGCAAAAGATTACAAGAAGAACGTTGATGATGTTTTCATAAATAAAAAATTGTCTGATGATGTGTCTATATATATACGTAATGCATCGATAAACGATAAGAAGATCGCTCCAAAGGGGCATTCAGCAGTCTACGTTCTTGTCCCCGTATCAAATACCGACAGCAAAATCAATTGGTCTAAAGAGAAAAAGAGATTCAGGGAACTGGTTATAGACACCATAAAACAAAAGACTATCATGAAAGACATCGATAAGCATATCAAGGCAGAAGTCATGATAACTCCTGCAGATTGGGAGAAGAACAACATATATAATGGTGCGACATTCAATCTCGCGCACACCATAGATCAGATGCTTTACTTGAGGCCGCACAATAAGTTTGAAGATATAAGGAATCTTTGGCTCGTCGGTGGTGGAACACATCCTGGTTCTGGACTGCCCACAATATACGAATCCGGAAGGATAGCGGCCAATATGATATCCAAGGAGTATAAGATTAAATTCTTCACAAGAAATCTTGAAGTTTGAATAAAACGGCGTGATAAATTATGAATTGGTTTGATTTCATTTGGTTGATAAAGAATATTTATGGGAAGAACGATAAGCCAGATTTGGATAAGATACAGAAGATAGGTCTTCTTGCAGTCAAGATAGGGCAGGTGCATGCTTTAAGGATTGATTTTCTATCAGAAAAAAAATGTAGGCATCTGTCAAATCTTTATCGTAAGACTGTACGTATTGGTGTAGAGGATAGCAAATCCTTGATAGATGCTTATTCAAATAAACGCTTTAAGCATGACATAAAGAACATTGATTATACTCCTATTGCCTCTGCATCTGTGGGACAGGTTCATGTCGCCCACTTGAAGGATAAAAAAGTGGCTGTGAAGGTTGTGAAAGGCGATTTCAAAAAACAGTTTCTTAAGGATGTGAATAGTGTAAAAAGATTGTTCAAGTCTATAATATTCTTTTATCCAAAGCTTGCGAAAGTCGCAAATCCCGTGGGTATATTACATCATATAGAAGATTATACTCTGGCAGAATTGAATCTTTTGAATGAAGCGAAAGGCCATAATATTTTAATGGATATATATGAGAAGAACAAAAAATCTTTCGATCTCAAGGGGTTGAAGTTTGCAAAAATATATCCTGAATATTCGAATGAGAATATCCTAGTATCAGAATTTATTGAGGGTAAAACAATTGATGAATTGCTCAACGAAAAAAAATTGTCATACAAATCATTGCTTGAATTATTCCAGATACATGGATTCTACATGTTCTGCATAGGGACATTCCATGGAGATATACATCCAGGAAATATAATAATTTCAGATGGAAAGATATATTTCATAGACACGGGCGCAATAGGCCATGTTACAGACAGGCTTAGGAAGGGGTTGTTCTATTTCTTCAAGGCATTGAGCGAATATGATTATGATGAGTGTGCATTCTGGCTTAATGAGATGGCTTCAAAGAAAATTCATGGAGAAAGATTTGAGTTATTCAAGAGGAGATTCAATATGTTATACTCTGATTTCAAGAACAAGACAGTATCTGAAGTGAGTCTTACAAGAAAAATGATGGAAACAATAAAACTTGGAGTGAATAACGGCATGGAGTTCGAAGAGGGTATGTTTTCCATAATAAAGAGTTTGATGTATATGGATGGTATGGTTTTGCGATGTAATCCGAATGCCATATTATTGAAGGATATGAGAAAGTTCATTGATGAGTTTGAGAGATATATCGAGGATTAATTACTATTTAAGTGTTTGAATCGGTTTTGATAATTTCCATAAGAAGTCGAACTGTTTTCGGTATGTTTTGAACAATTCTTCATTTTCGATAACGATTACCAGCGGTTCTTTTGTATATATGAATATCGCCACTTTATTGTCCCACATTTCTATCTCTGTGGCTTGGTCTAATTCCCTTGGGAGTATCCTATGATGGCTCCTCGTATTCTTTGGTATTACTGTGTTTATATAGTTTGAATTCCATAGTAGGTATTCTGTTGTTTTTGTTTCCTTCTTTTTTGCATTATAGTTTTTCCAGAATGTTTCGCCTAGAATGTCGACAGACTCATTTGTTATGCCTATAGACCATGCGATTTTTGCTTCTACAATCTCATTTAGAATCTTTTTCATTCCGTTTATCCCTCTGAATATTGATGCATCTTGCTTTGATTTACTAACTCCTAAAAGCTTGTTGATTTCTGGCAAAAATTCATTTGCTTGTTTTATTTCTTTGTCTATGTCTGCTTTTTTTGTGTTGAGGAATCCTATTATTGCCTCAGGATTTTCTGCTATGAACTTCTTTTTTGTGCCTTCTATGATGAATGATACAAGCCCTTTCTCTATTAGTTTTTCTAGGTTATCATACACTATGTTCCTATGGATTCCAAGCAGCTTGACGAGCTCTGCAGCCGTCGCCTGGCCCTTCTGCAATATTCCATAATATACTTTTGCCTCATTCCTGTTCATCCCCAGTTTCTCGAAGTCTACGGCATCCATGATCCCTTGATGGCCGCCGCCATATATAAATTTTATGATTTGCTGTCATATTTTGTTGCAACAATACTTTATATATTATAACCACTATTTAATAGTAATAAAATAAAAAAGGTGATAAAATGAAAACAATTGACAATATTTTGAAAAAAACAAAGAAAATCGGAACCGGACTGCTTATAGGAGTATCTTTATATGCATGTAACTTGCCCAAGTTTGAGCCATATGGCATAAAATTTGAAAGACCAGTAGACGTAGGTATATTCTATTCAGATTCAACATACTACCCGACTGATTCTACTACGTGCTATTTCAAAGATTTAGATAATGATGGTCGGGCAGATGTCAAACTAACTTATGGATTGAAATATGAATCGGATAAGCAATATGAGTTGCCCTGGATAACAATAAAAAAAGGATACGAAGAGAAATTTGGCATAAGCATTGTGGATTCATTATAAAAATGTCAGACAAACAATACGATGGGATGGCGGATACTTTCCTGAAAGCGAATAATGCTAATCCGGAATATTCAAGGAAAGAACTGCGCAAATTCCTCGACAATCTAGGCCTAGAAGGAAAGGTCGTGCTTGAGGAAGGGAGTGGGCCAGGGGTTGATCTACAGTACATGATTTCCAAAGGCGCAAAAGCTTATGGGATTG
>CAZQDS010000052.1:0-7685 GCA_964591655.1 uncultured Methanosarcinales archaeon | reverse complement strand
CTGTTTATGGTCTTTCCGAGCAATCCTCCAAGTCCTTCCCCAAACACCCCGACAATCACAACTTCGAACTTATTCTCAATAAGTTCATCCAATAGTTCGAATTGGTCCTTCTGCCATAAAGGATTGAAGCATTCTATCCCTAATCTGTTTGTTATGGCCTGGACCCTTGATGCTTGGTATACGGATTCTATGGCTCCAGTGACCACCCCTTCGATTTTGTGCTCCTTAATGGCCCTTTTTATTGCTTTTTCCAGATCCACTAACTCTTTCTCTTTCTCCCCTTTCGTTTTCTGGATGATCATCGGCAGGCCTATGGCTGCCGCCTGTTTTTCTGCCCATACTATATTCGGGATATGAAACATGTAGCTTTCATCACTTTCAGAAATGATAGTTATCAGGCATTTCACATCAGTATACTCTAATGCATATTTCAGCGCCAATCCAGAATCCTTGCCCCCAGAAAAAAGAACAGCAGTACGCATGATGAACTCCTATATTCTCCTTATCTTTATACCGCCCTTTGTGTCATCAACTGCATAACCTTTCTCTTTCAAAAGGTCACGCAGCTCATCTGATTTCTTGAAATCCTTCTTCTTGCGGGCTTCCTGCCTTTCATCGACAATCGTTCGTATTTCATCAGGGATGTCTATAGTTTCCTCAACAACATTGACCAAATCAAGGCCGAGAACCTTGTCGAATTCAAATATCAGATGCAATTTTTCAGAATCTTTCAAGTCCTTATCCCTGATGACGCCCCATAATACTGCTAATGCCTTAGGCATGTTCAAGTCATCATTTATAGAATCCATGAAATCTGCATGATATTTCTGGATGATGAGCATGTTGCTATCATCTTTCTTGTCATTGTTTTTCCTGAATTCTATGATCTTATTCTTCAATCCCTGGAATGCCGCCCTTGCGGAGTCCAATGATTCGAAAGTGAATGTCAATGGAGTCCTGTAATGTGTGTTCAAACATAGATACCTATAATCAAGAGGGTCATATCCTTTCTGTTGCAGGACAGTCAATGTCAAGAATTCTCCTGTAGATTTTGACATCTTGCCCTTGTCCATCACAAGGAATTCTCCATGCATCCAGAAATTTACCCATTTATGCCCAGTTGCGCCTTCTGATTGCGCAATCTCATTCGTATGATGTACGTTTATATGGTCTATGCCCCCACAATGTATATCAAAATGTTCTCCCAAATATTTCATCGACATTGCGGAGCATTCGATATGCCATCCAGGATACCCTGTGCCCCATGGGCTGTCCCATTTCATCTCTTGATTATCGAATTTTGATTTAGTGAACCATAAGACGAAATCTAATGGGTTCCTCTTATGTTCATCTACTTCAATCCTTGCCCCTGCCTGCAATTCTTCAATGTTTATCCTTGCAAGCACTCCATAATGCGGGAATCTCATTATGTCGTAATAGACATTGCCATTGGCGATGTAAGTCATGTTCTTGCTTTCAAGCTTTTTGATCAGATCTATCATATCTTGTATGTGATCAGTCGCCTTGCATTTGATGTCTGGGTCGAGGATATTCAGTTTATGTATGTCGCTCATGAATGCGTCTTCGTAATACCTTGCGATATCCCAAACAGTCTTTCCCTCACGTTTCGCTCCCTTGAGCATCTTATCTTCGCCTTCGTCAGCATCGCTTGTCAAATGCCCTACGTCTGTGATATTCATCACATGTTTGACTTTGAAATTATTGAACAGAAGCACGCGCTTGAGAATGTCCTCAAATATATATGTCCTCAAATTCCCTATGTGCGCATAGAAATACACAGTAGGCCCACAACAATACAATCCTACATGGTCCTTATGGATAGGATGGAACTCTTCCTTTTTCCTTGATAATGTATTGAATAATGTAATCATGATGTATAGGATGAAAGATGGTTTTAAAAAGTTACTCTTAAACAAATATTCCTACAAAATTAAGTATTAGAAAGTAGTAACTTTTTAAATGAATTATATTTACCATTTATATGCGCAAAAATGATGTATCCTTAAGACTCTCAAGATATCCTGAGTTTTCAATACTTAACGATAAAGGAATATCTGAGGCAATTAATAGCGGCCATATTGTTATCTTTCCGTCATTAACTAATGATCAGTTGCAGCCCGGAAGTCTGGATGGTCGTATAGGGGATGTATATTTATATGATGAAGAAGTTCGAAAGGAATATTATGCTCTGCAAGAAAAGGCGAGAAATGCAAAAGAACTTCTGGAAGTTGGAGAACTGACAAGAAAATATGCTAAATATTATCCTAACACAAAAGATCTGCCGATAACTATACCTCCTGGTTCTTTTGCAGAAATATGCATCCATGAATCAATATCATTTGATAGAAAAGAATTTTTTCTTACACACGAGTTACGTAGTGGTAGGGGAAGAATTGCATTAAATCCTATAAGCATATTATTAGATTATGAAAATAATGAGCACTCGGTGGGGGTCCATAATATTAATAAAAACCCTATAATAATTTATGGTCAAGATAAATTTACTAATATTTTTTTTAATCTACAAAGGGACTCTCCATACAGTCATGGGCACACTGTTCATAATCCAGAAATTGTTGCAAAACTATTTCCAGAGTTTGAAAAACAACATTTAATTGCAGAAGAAGGATATCTTTTATTTAGATTAGGAAGAGATATTCTCACATTCAAAAAAGATGTTATAATTGACACGCGGAATCCTGGTGATATATATGAAAAACATGACTTATCGAAATCATATAAGTTAGAAATGCACGCTCCCTCAATAGTTTCATTGACTCCGGAAGTGCGATTACCAGCAAATATAGGATTATTGTTGTTACATAACATACCATTCCACCAGCAAAGCATCAAGGAGCATCCTCTAATTACTACTGATTTACATCAAGCAAATGCCGGGTGGGTTGATCAGGGTTATAACGGCTCATTGACTGCACACCCTATTAGAAACGCTAATTCGGCATACCTTGAAGAGGGGATGATTTTTTGTTGTGCACAAGTTTATTTATTCGATTCAGATTCAAATAGATCTTATGGAGATAAAAGCTTAGGAAGTCACTATCAAAATTCCAAAGGCGCTTCACACTCCAAATCGTAAAAAATTCTTTATGTTATATACTATCCAGGGTAGCATTTCCCGTCACTGCATCCGTTCGCGCAGTCATAGTTCTCTGCTGCTACAGAATCATTGACGCAATGGTACTCATAGACGTAATCCTCAAATTTCCCGGTCCTGCAATAATCAACATATTTCTTTTTTGTGCCATTGACATCTACTGTCACAATGCCTTTTTTTGAATAATCTATGCCTTCGTCAGTGTCATTGCATAAGTTTGAAGATGTAGGAACTGGTGTCTTTACACATTTGTCATAGTCTAACTTGCAGTCGGTTGTGCATGAAACGTCCCCTATATCGAATCCTTCATCCTTGCATGTCACCCATGATGGGACGGTGATATCGCATTCCTCTTCCTCTTCAAGTTCGCCGTTTCCACATAATGGGGTCAGTTGATTTTCTTCAACAGGCGTTTCAGCGGGTGCTTCATTTGAATTTTCTTCGGTAATGCTCTCATTCGGTGGTATAGTGTCGTTCTTTGTGCATCCGCTCAAAGCGAACAGCATGGCAATCATTGCAACAATAAACAGTTTTTCAATATTTTTCATTTGAATCACCTATTTTTTCTTCACCACAAAGAATGCATGGTCCTTCTCGTATGGGTCCAATTCGCGATAATCGACCACTGTCATCTCTTTCTCTAATTCTGCTCGGACTTTTTTGTATATATCTTTAGGATGCTTTGTCACGTCTACACTTCTTGCTTTTAATGCAAGCAGTCCGAACCCTCCTTGTTTCAAGTACACTCTGCAATTCTTTAGGAAGATTTCAACCTGATTCTTTTGTGCGACATCCATGAATACTGTGTCGACTTCTGATGTGAGATGCACATATGTCTCTGGCTTGTTCGCATCGGCAAGTATTGGTGCGATATTATTCCTTGATTCTGCAAGGAAAACTAAATCCCTTAGTACTCTTGGCGCGAAATCAAGCGCGAAGACGAGGCCTTTTTCCCCCACAATATCAGACACGTGACTGACTGTCGTTCCTGTGCTTGCACCTAAGTAAAGGACATAGTCCCCTTCTTTTATGCCCATCTGTGAGATTTCTTTCTTTAATGCTGCGCCAAGTTTTGATCTTTCAGGATTCCACTCCCTGAATTCTTGATCCCCCTCCCTGAATAAGTCTTCTCCATATACCCTTTGTCCTTTCAAGAGGCTTTGAGTATATATATAGGTGTCCCTACCGCGTTCTCTTGCATACACTCCCTTGAAATTCCTGTATTGTTTCATTATCTGCCTTTAATTCATAACTGTAACTTATCTCCGATATATTCTCCTTTGAAATAATCCACTTTCGAGGCGATGCTTATCTTTGCAGCGAACTGCCTTGCGGCTTTCCCTTTGTCCCTTGAGTCCAGAACATATGGATGATTGAGTATTATGCCATGTTTTGGTGGCCTGATTTTCTTGTTCCTTAAATGCCTGAATAACGCTTTCTCTGCCCCAAGCAGTTGTATCGTGGAAGATGGCATCATAGAAAGGTGTTTGAGTGAGCCGGCCTTTTCCAAGAGCTTTGCGCCGATTAACGTGCCTGCCACAGCATATATGTTAGGGCACAGCTCTTTCATCAATTCCTCTAAATAGTTCTTCAATGATTCTCTCTGGTCATACATGTCTTGAACTTGTCTCGCATACTCAAGCAGCTTATCTATATCTCCGCGAGCTATATCATTCTGTCCGATGTTCGGTCCCATAGAGCTTTTTATTTCAAATTCTAACATCAATCGGTCCTTGTCTTTTTCTAGTATCGTCCTTGTGAAGACTTCATTATCGTCGATCTTTTGTGACGCCTCAGGGAAGTAATACCCGTACCATTCCCTAAGCCTTTTTGATAATCCGTTGCATATCCTATCAAGCTCTTCAATCGCGTTGATGGACTGTATTATGAATTGTTCTTTTGTTACAGAACCAGATATTGCTTTCTTGACTATGGCTATGTTGTTTTTAACTAAGACGTCTTTATATTCAGGCTTTTTCAGCTCCAACAGCACAGAAGAATTTATTGTGCTGTCATATTCCTGCTTTGCTGCTTCTTCTGCAGTGATTATGCTCACGTGCAAATTAGTCGTATTTATCTCTCCCACGCAATGCCTGAAAATACCCATGATGTAGTTTGTGCAAGGGATTTTATAAATTTAACCTATAACCCCTTAAATGGCGTTTTTATAACAAAATATTTAAATAAATAATATGTTAGTGATAGAAGAAAGATGGTGATTCGCACAATGGGATTCAATGAAGGAATGTTTTATTTTTCGTTTTTCGTGTTCTTCTTCGTATTTGGAGGAATAGTGGGGGCTAAACTTTTTGCAGGCGTAGAGAACATATTCCTCATAGCAGGATTCTCCGTTTCTATAGTGGGCATGTTCATGGGACGATTCTTGATGAATTTGATTAAGCCATTCTGATATTTCTAGAATTATAATGCGGGCGTGGGAGGACAAAGAACAGAAGGCTTTGCTTCCGCTGGCTCTGCACTAATTTGATGCTTTGCCATAACATCTTTTGTTACTAATTCCTCGACATATCTACTAATATTTTTACGATTTCTTTTAAGATACGAATATACTTCTTTTTGTAATGTGATGTTTAAACGTTGTTTCATGGGAAATGCGCAGGAAATATGTGATTGCTACAAGCATCCCACAGGACCTATATAAATCTTTTTACCGAGGAGAAAAGACTATGCGAAAAGTATTTAAATTAAAGTCACAAATATTCAGGTATGTTTGGAAAATATGAAATAACTCTTGCCGAAGCGACTCATGTCAAGAACTTTCTATTCAAAAATAAATTTATAACTACGCCGAATGCCAAATTCTTTGGGAATCTTCTTGAACGAGATTATGATAAAGAATTTTCATTGGATTTTAGTAAAGACTACGAAGAGAGTATAAAGTTAGGTAAAACAGGTCCTAGTCCATCACAGCATAATACACAAAGAAATCATGCTACATTTGGAAAAGCACATTTGAAAGTCAGTCTTGAGAAAAATAAGCACATAGTTATCGAGCTTACTGTAACATATGCATTCTATACATTAGAGAGTGGAAGTTCAGGTGTCAATAGAGAAGGCACACTTCTATATCCTGCTTCTATACCAATAGAGCAATTCTTTAAAATTTGAATACGGGCGTGGGAGGACTTTCATACCAAGAACGATATGAAGTTCTGGGTCTTTTGAACCCCCGACCTAAGCATTACACCTGTAACGATTAGGAGTGCTTCGCGCTCTCTGGCTACGCCTGAGCCCATCGTCTGACTCAGACGAGGTATCCAAGCTGCGCTACACGCCCGCAGTTAGAGAATGAAAAGATGTTTTATTAAGTTAATTGTTTTTAGAGAATAATTCTATGGTCTTTGCCACTTCTTCAGGTATGCCTTTTATGCAGTCATACCCCTTGACCTCTTCTGCATCGACCCATGCATAGTCAGAGAATGAGTCTTCAAGCCCTACCTCTCCGCCCTTGTATCTCGCCGCCAATTTTATCAGTACAACAGGAGTCTCGTCTGGCCTTATGAATGCGACACTGTTTATGTAATGGAAATTCTCCTCAATATCAACTCCTGATTCTTCTTTCACTTCGCGTATCAGCAGCTTTTCTACAGCATCCTCAAAATCATATATGTCGCCGTTCATCCGTGTAGGATGTTTCATGTCAAGGTCTTTCCATTCGAGCTTGCCGCCTGGGACGCAGTACTTTCCGGGATGTGCAGTCTCACGTTCGCTCCTTTTCAGTATGAGACATCTCTTGTCAGAATCCCTGTATATGACGACATTAGCGACGAAATAGAACAGTTTTTCCTTCTTAGCTTTATCTATGCTTATCTTGCTTGCCTTTGTCATATTAAAAAAGAGAAATTTACTTAATTAAATATTTTATGTAGATTCAAACAATCTCCTCTGTTTGATCCTCATGAATGTCCTTCCATTTATTGTCTCGATCTGTTTATGGATGTAATTCCCTGCCTCTATCCTTATGTGGTTATGCAATTCGTAATCCTTGTCTTTCACTGTCTTTATTATCTCCAACTGAAACACCCCCAAACTGACTCTTATATCGTGGAGATGTTATATAAACTTTTAGTGTATTTTACGAGTGAAGAAAAGAATTAATTACATTGATATACTATTTACTATACTGCTTCCGATAACTATTTAAACCTCTCGTCCCTAAGTGTTTTAGGGGTAATGGATATGGGCGTATTAGATGATACTGAGTTTGAGGAAGTGATGAAGTTGCAGAGGCAGCTAGCTTCTTCGATGATGAACGATTTCGAATTAGACACAAAAATCAAGCTATTGACAATATTTGATGAGGTCGTTGGCAAGAAGAAAAAAATACAGACAGAACAGTTGATTTCAGAAGCAGAGAATCAAGGCATGGCAGAGATGGAGATAACAGCAACAATAGAGAAACTCAAGAAGGACGGGATAATATTTGAACCACAGCCAGGGTACTTACAAAAATATTGATTTCAAAGATATTTTTTGATGAGGGTGAGTTAATGAAAGTTCTTGTGGTATACTATTCTAGGACCGGAAC
>CAZQDS010000051.1:0-7806 GCA_964591655.1 uncultured Methanosarcinales archaeon | reverse complement strand
TCGGAGACAATCCCCCAGATCTAGTATGATTACTGTTAGATAATAACTTCTTTATATGATTTTTAATCTATATAAATACCAAAATACGCTACTGAAACAATTAGTTTTCACTTCGCAATAGAAAACTTTAAATACTAAATGCATTTATTTTCCTCTATCAACAAGGTAGGGTGATTAAATATGAAAGTTACATACATCTTAGGGCTTTTTGCGATAGTACTATTATTGACAGCATGCCAGCCAGCAGTCAATACCGCTCCGAATGTCACAGTAAAAGGGGCAATGATAACGTCTGGAAACCAGACAACAAACCAGAGCGCAGCACCGATAAGCTCAATAAATGTCAGTGAGCCAGATTACGATAGTGCAAGCTTCACAATAACAGGTACAGAAGGAGACCTCATAAAACTAGACCTGAAAGCGACAGACCCTGATGGGGACAAACTAGAATATGATTACTCAAAACCATTCAATGACAATGGATTATGGCAGACAAATGATGGGGATGCAGGAAAATATTTGATAAAGGTCACTGCATCAGACGGCAAATCAAGCAGCACAGCAGATGTGTTGGTTGTGATAAATCCGAGCAATAAGGCACCAATAATAGATTGCCTAGACAACCTTAAAGTCAAAGAGGGAGAGACAGTAGAATTGAAATGTAACTTCTTCGATAAGGAAAACGATCCATTAGTCATATCATATACAGGATGGATGACATCAACAACATACACTACAAATTTTGAGTCTGCAGGAGACCATAAAGTGTTCGTGACAGTATCAGATGGCGTACAGAATGTCACGAAGACAATAGACATAACTGTAGATAATGTTGACAGGACACCGATATTCGATGAGAAGCTGAAAGACATCATAGTTGTAGAGTCAGACATCGTCACATTGAAGCCTAAAGTCTCAGACCCTGATGGGGACACGATAAAGCTTGAATACTCAGAACCATTTGACAAGAATGGCGTATGGAAGACACAGATAGGGGATGCAGGGACATATCCGGTATCAGTAGTCGCATCAGACGGCACATTGACAACAAAAGAGACATTCACATTGACAGTGAAGATGCTTAACACTGCACCGGTGATGAAGACAATACCAAACATAACAATAGATGAAGGGGAGACAATAACATTGAAACCAGACGTTGCAGACAGGGAAGATGATACAGTAAGCATCACATACACTGGATGGATGAAGAGCGCGACATATACGACAACATATGATGACGCATATCCAAAAGGATGTGACGCCACAGGATGCACAGCAACATACAAGGTCACAGTGAAAGCATCAGATGGGCAATATGATGTTATGCAGGACGTCTATGTCATAGTGAAAGACAAGAACAGGCCACCAGAATTCATCTGGCCATAATTTTTTTAATATTTTTTTCTCTTTATTTTACCATCTGCTCATTCTAAAAGATTCTAATTCCTAGTATTGCCATCCCCGTATGGGGCAAGTCCCCCTGGCAATGTTTGATGTCTTTTAGATATTCATTCGCCTGAAGATGGTAAAATCATTCCATTAACTTTAAATAATTCTTCAAGATTGGCTCATTCATGGGGAAACAAGAAGACCTAGATGGTGTAAAACAGAAGATACTTACAGAAATGGTTTGTCCATTGAAGGATGCAGCAAGGAATCTTGTATTCGGGAAGGGGAATCCTGACGCGCCAATACTCTTTATCGGGGAAGCACCCGGAGAGAAGGAGGACGAGCTCGGAATCCCATTTGTGGGCTCAGCAGGCAAGGAATTGGACAAGCTATTGCGCTCAATCAACCTGACATTAGAAGATGTCTACATCGCGAATATCCTAAAATATAGGCCTCCAAACAACCGTGACCCGACAGTCGAAGAGATATATAGGCATACGCCGTACTTGATAGAGCAGATAAAGGTTATCCGGCCAAAAATAATCTGTACATTAGGCAATTATTCGACAAAATTTGTCCTAGCCTCATTCAATATCCCTGGGATGAAGAAAATAGGGGGGATAACCACTCTGCATGGCAAAGTCCATCATGTACATATAGATGGTATGGACTTCATAGTCATCCCATTGTATCATCCTGCAGCGATGCTCTACAACCCAAGATTAAGAGAGACACTCGCGCAAGATTTCTTAGCTATGCAAAGCATATTGAAGACCTAGAGTGATAGGTTATTGCATCTATTATCTTATCCTAAAATGACAACAAACCTTTAAATACCACTCCGGCATGAACAA
Organism: uncultured Methanosarcinales archaeon; assembly: GCA_964591655.1. Classification (GTDB taxonomy): domain Archaea; phylum Nanobdellota; class Nanobdellia; order Woesearchaeales; family UBA9642; genus UBA9642. The sequence continues at coordinate 5,560 of CAZQDS010000051.1, read as the reverse complement.
AGGATGCTTGAATATTTATACACGCATAAAGGGAAATACTATTCTGGGCAAGGATTGAATTATACGAATGAATTGAAGAAATTAAAGTTAAATCCTAAAACATTCCCGAAAAAAGAGTTATTATGCTTCTTTGTGCAGTCGCCAACAGATAAGGAAATAGATCAGATGGCGAAAGATTTCGATGTAGATGACAAGTATTTCCATAGGTTCAAGACAGAGTCAAGATCAATAAGGTATTCGTTCGACCCGCTGATATTCGGCATGACAGATTACATCAGTGAGGATTCTGGAAAGATACATATAGCACACTTATTGCTTGTGATAAAACATAATGTGCTGTTGTTGGTTGTTGCAGAGCAGTCGAAATACTTCAAGGAATTGTTCAGCAAGGTCATCGAGAAGACACAGAAAAGAAAACTAAAATCAGAAGCATATATATTATATGAGTTCTTGCACCAGGACACTAAAGAGAATTATGATGTGATAGAGAACATCGATGACAAGCTAGCAGAACTGGAGAAGAAGATAATCACGAACCAGACTGATGAAAAAATGCTCCTGCAGGAGATAATGTCACAGAAGAAATACCTCATAAAGATGAACAAGAGGTTATGGGCTAGTTCAAAGATAATATTCACCATAAAAAAAGATTTGACGTCATTGAAACTGACGTACGAGGAGCAGGCCCTATTGGATGATATATATGATACATTGATGCATCAAGTGGATTTGATAGAGACACAGAAAGAGACAGTCACCGACCTGCTAGAGATATATACTACAACATTGAACAATAAGCTCGCAGAGATAAGCAACAAGCTGAACATCGTCATGAAGAAGATGGCCGCATTGACCATAATAATAATGATCCCGACGATGATAGCAAGCGTATATGGGACGAACTTCCACGTGCTTCCGGAACTTTCATGGAGATACGGCTATCTATGGCTATGGATACTCATGGGAACTAGCGCATTCTTCACATGGTACTCATTCCACAAGAAAGGATGGATATAAAAATTTATAAAACAACATATTTTTCTATATTCAAGGTGATACAATGAGAATGATCGGCATAAATGCGATGTTCGTTACTGTGATAGCAAGCTTTTTCCTGATAATAATGGGGCTGTTGTATTTCATGTTCACATTATGGATAGTCAAGGTGGGCGCAAGCTTCATACTCCCAGACATGTGGAAGGCAGGAGACATACATGGGTCATATATAGTTCTCGCAGCAGCATTAGTGAGCGCGGGATCGATGATAGCATCAGCATTGCAGAAGCAGTAAACATAAAAAATATAAATTTTTTTATTTCTTGTATGGAACTATAATCCCTCCAGATAATTTTATGTCCTCATCCATGAATTCATCCCTGATAAATATGTGGTCCCTTTCTGAAGGCTTATTCTTAGGCTTGAATTCCTGGTATTCATCTATATGGCTATAATCAAATATTACCGGCGTGAATTCGTAAGTTGCTATGCCGCTACCTAATCCTGGTTGAAAGTATTGCAATGCTCCGTTTTTCTTGTCAAAGACGTATTTTTCCTCTGGCCTGAACATTATCATTCTCGTCATGTCCTCATCACTATAATTTTTCAGCGATAACCCTCGTGACTTATAACTATGTTTGTCGGCTGCTGATTTGAAGAAATTTTTCCCGTCCTTAAAGATTATGAATCCTACATTAGTATTGTCAAAGTTTTTTGCGGCATAATTCAAAGAGCTATTATATATCGGATTCAGCATATTCATGTTATGAGTGCCTTGTTTAGCGAGAAAACCTTGATCAATAAGCAACAAGAGTCCATCATCTAATTTTATGTAATTGGCGCTTATCCCATTATATGGTTGGCTCTTTTTCGGGTCAACAGTGGAATAATTGTTCTCTAATTTTGCGACGAGATAATCAAGCATTTCCTTTTGTTGTTTTTTATTGATCATTTCTTCCTCCATATGGCGTGTCCTAATGCTCCGCGAACAACAATTCTGCATGAGTCCTATCCGACAAGAAGCATTCTCTCTTGATATCTTCTAGTATGAATATCTCCTGCTTTGCCTCTATTTTGAACCGCTCAAGCAATTCATTGAACCTTTGCATGTCATTCATGTCCTTGAATATCGCTTCGACAAGGAAATCATACCCATTATTGACTTTGAATACCGAATTTACATTCTCGTTCTTGATCAAGAATTCCCTGAATTCATCCCTTGAATCCCTCAAGACCCTGAACAGCATATTTACTTTTATATCAAAACCGATCTTCCTGAAATCAATCAATGAAGTGTGCTTCCTGATAAGCTCCTTCTCGAACTCTTTTAGCCTATCGAATATAGTGCTTACAGGAATAGCAGTCAACCTGCTGATCTTGGTAAGATTTTCCCTAGAATTGCTTCTCAAATATGTCATTAATACGATATCTTTCTTTGTCTGAAATCTCATAAATGACACCCCCCAAAGGCAACATAAATGCATAGTATACGCAAATAATATGCGCATAATAACTATAGGATAGTGCTTCAGGGATATAATCTTTTCCAACAAGAAAACCCTGAATGCTTCAGAAATTTCCTGAAGCAGACCGCGAATACGCATGAAATGAGCACAAAATATGCATTTCTGAAGCAAAAATCCTGAACCAGCATAACCTTTATATACCTTATACCCATAAAAAACCTTATGAAAGACATTGAGGCAGAGATACTTAACAAGTTCAGAAATGAGCCTAAAGAGTACGATACGACAGAGTTAGCAAAAGCCATATTCCAGGAGTATTCGCAAATAGATCAGATGCTAGGGAGCGCAGACAAACAGAAATTACATGAAGCGAAAAAATTGAAATTCAAACTTCACAGGAAGTTGCTTTATTACTTGAACAAATTAGTTGAAGAAAGGATACTGAACATGGTGCGGACCCAGGAAAAAGGTGAAAAAGTGTTCGCATTAGCGATGGATGAAGGGAACATAACGATAGAGAAAGGATATAAGAAGATAACGATAACGAAATCTGCAACAGCATCAAACCATATAGAGAATTATGAAAAACAGGGCTTGATGAAGAAATTTGACGAGCAGGCATGGATAAACAGGCTGAATGCTGTTCTCATAGAATGCTCGTTGATTGCCCCAGAAAAAGCATATTCGATGACAAGAGAATTGTTCAACAACACCAATGACGTGATAGCTTTCAATGATTTCCAGAAACACCTGAACAATGAATCCATCAAGTTCATAAAAAAATTATCACAGGACACATTAGACCTGGATAGGACCATATCATTGATAATGAATTTTGAAGACATAGACAAAGAATCGTTCAAATCATTCATAACAGAATATTCTTTGATGAACCCTAAAAGGATAAATGTCATATTCAACATAAACTCGAAAGAATTGCAGAGACATGCAGATATGTGGTTGCATATAATAAAGGAGTTCTCAGAGAAAAAAATAAAGATCAACATAAAAAACAAGGATTTGCACTCTTCGCCTTTCATGATAGGACGGGCAGGCGTGTACACGTTTGACGAAGAAGAATACAAGACATACGTGAAGACGGTGAAAGGACGCACAATAGGCATAGCGAGCAGCCAATCAAGCATCGCGATCAACATGAACAAATTCTTCGAGACATATAAGACTGGCGCAGAGTTCAGGCAGGCAGTGTTGAACGCCGCAAAAGTGTTATTGTCAGCGAACGCCATACAACGAAGGAAGAGCAACGAGTATTTCAGGAACATAAACAACCAAAATGCGCCATATGCCTCAGACTTCTATAGGTTCAGCAGGAATTATATACGGTTATGGAACTATGATTGGCATAAGGACATGAAAGACAATGAAGAGATGATAGGATTGCTCAACAGCACAAAAGAATTGATCGAGCATTTCTGCATATCAGAAGAGACAATATTCAAGAGCTGCGGTATACCGATAAGGTTCAGGATAGCTTTCAGTTCAGCATTCAAGAATTTTGACACAAAATTCATGGGAGAGAGGGAATACAAAAAGACGACCGTAAAGAACATCGAAGATTATTATTCAGGAGAAATAAAGGAATTCATGACCGCAAGAGAGAGGGTGTTCGAGATATTCGATGGCTGTGACAGGCTGAGAATATTCAGGAGCCACGAGTCGAAAGAAGAGGACATATTGAGAGAATTCAATTTCATCCTTAACACATACAAGATACCTTTTTTCACATATGATTTCAGCCAGTTGAGAGGCATGATCAAGCTGACAAATTTCATGTAAATTTAATTTAGGATGCATAGGTAAAAAATGGAGATACAAGAAAAAACCGTATTGGATGCATGGAAAAAATCTTTGAGATACGTAAAAGACAATGGGACAGATTTCCTTGATGGCGATAATCGGGAATGCAGAGAAGTGCTTAACCTGACGATAATCGCTGAGGACCCTGAAAAGGATTATGAAAAACCGATAGACCTTATGCAGCAATTCGATTGGATATACCCAAGCAAGGACGAGTTAGAATCAATAATCCTCAACAAAGAGCACTCTGCAAGCTACGAGTATAGCTATGGCCCGAGGATATTCAATTTCAGGGGGAAAGACCAGATAAATGATTTTGTCATACCATTGCTGAAGAAAGATCCTACTAGCAGGAGAGCAATAATAACGCTATTCGACCCATCGACAGATTCGAACATCCTATCAAAGAACATTCCTAGCCTGTTATATATGTATTTCAAGATAAAGGACAACAGGCTGGCATTGACATGCAGCATAAGAAGCAATGACCTGTTCATAGGATGGCCCGGAAACATCTATCAGATAATAATCCTGCAGAGACACGTAGCAGAATTGCTGGGCTTAAAATTAGGGGTGTTGACAACCATATCCGGATCTGCACACGTATTCCATGAACATTTTGAAATGATGGAGAAGATCCTGCAGAAATAATAGGCTATCTGATAATTAATTCTAGAGTGATAAATTTCAATAAAATTTATAAATAAGTGCCTTCAATTTTTAATCATGGCAATCGAAGAATATGAAGAGGACACGAACGACGATTTCGAGGACAAACCAGAAGAATTAAGAGACAATGATGAGATAAATGATGCAGAAGAAGCATTCATGGAAGGTTATGAAGAAGATCTCGAAGAGGAAGAAGAAAAAGAGTTAGAGGAAGAGCAGCAGTGATTTCATAAAAAATTTCTTAATTTTTTTAAATTATTCTTACCAATATGATAAGGTTGATCAGGTGTTCTGTCATGCTCATATTATCTGGCTTTTATTTTATTATATGATGTTGGCTTTTATTCAAGATATAATATTGATTTTTATTCAAGACCGAAGCTATCTGTGAATTCAGCAATCAATTTATACTTATTGAGGTAATCAAAACCTTTCTGTGTCAGAGAATACGTTTTTCCGTTCTTATCGTTGTTCATCAGGACGAAATCTTTAGCCATAAGCTCTTTCAAGTATTCCTCCATCATCTGATGGGAGAGATTGGACTTATATAGAATATGGGTCGGCCTAATACGATTATTCTTGTCATGAATCGCTTTCAATATATCATAGAT
>CAZQDS010000050.1:0-7976 GCA_964591655.1 uncultured Methanosarcinales archaeon | reverse complement strand
CCAATCCTTCCCATCGCATTGCTCTCCCGCATTTATTATGTCATTGCCGCAACCGGCTTTTGCAACGACTGTAAACACCTGGCTCTTTGCATACATGCTACCAGGGCCTCTCGGTTGTGCACCGACTTCTACGTAATATCTGCCTGCAGGAAGGTATGATGGTATCTCCCAAGAGTGTTTGCCTGATAGTCCGATCAATTCCTCGCTTGTTTCGATGTTTAGTTGTATGTTGGTATCATCTGCATTAGTTAATCCTATGTATCGCAAGTAAGTTGCCATGTTTTGGTTCGCTGTCCAAGTTATATAGACAGTATCTCCTTGTGCATATGTGATGGAATCTAGAGCAGTCGATAAGGTGCTTGATGTTGATAATACCTGGACTTTCAATGCCTTACAATCCCCGATGTTGAAACTGCATTCGCTTTGTGATCTTGGAGGCATGCACGTCAATGTCCCCCCAATAAAATTATTGCCCAAAGATGCACAGCTGGACCCTCCAAGATTGGTGCCGTCACATTGCTCGCTCTGGTCAATGGCATTGTTGCCGCAGTATGCAAGTTTTATGCAGGCCCCATCTTTACAGCCATTCGGGCATTTGTAATCCTTATATGATAATCTGTCAAGATTGCAATAATATTCGACCAGTGTGGATGAGCTATATGCTCTGCAGTAATCCCTGACAGCCCTATATGATACTGTCGTTGTTCCCCTTATATCGTATATGCTCCCACCATCGCTGTCACTACATATGGCTGTTGCCGATGGCTTAATCACCCTTCCGGCTGAGGCACTAGTTGTGACTGCTCGCGTGTTTGAACTGATAATTGCCTGTCCTGATGCGTCATCGGCTGCTGCGTAGTTCCTTGAACTGATCGATGCAATCATTATTACGATTCCGACAATTGCGACTATGGCGACTATTGTCAATAAGAATAGATTATTTTTTGTATCTTTGTGTTCCATCATCACACCTCGTGATAGTGATGATTGTACTTTGGGACAGCATGTTTATAAATATTTCTTTAAAGAATGACCGCCATTAAGAATAATACAGTTTGCCTTCAGCTTTCTGTTCCCTGTCTTTTACAGAATCTTCCTTGTTTATGCGCGGCCTGTGATTCTCTTCATCGCGGCGGAATGTTATGTTCAGTTCTTCCAGGAACCTGTTCATCCCTTGTCTCATAGAACAAGGTGAAGTGGCCAGGCCCTTCATTGCAGGCTGCCCTTCAAATATTAATAATTTATCAGAGATAGAATCGATAAACAACAGATCATGGTCTACGATCATAGATGACCTGCCGGTCGTGAACATCACATCCTTGATGACTTTAGCGACAATAAGTCTCTGCTCGACATCCAGATATGCAGATGGCTCATCCATAAGATAGATGTCTGCATCTTGTGAAAGACAATGCGCTATGGCCACTTTCTGCAGCTCTCCGCCCGATAACTCATTAAGTTTTCTCGTGAATAATTCTCTAAGGTTCAAAGGCCTTATGATCTCTATTTCATACTTCTGTATGGCCCTCTGCAATGCAGTGATCACAAGTTCGTCAGAGCCTTCGAGGTATTGGGGCTTGTATGACACTTTAAGGTTCAACTTATCATCATCCTTAGTCTTTAGGACCCCTGCAAGTATCTTGACGAATGTGGTCTTTCCAATGCCGTTCTGTCCAAGTATCCCGACAACATCTCCCTTGTATATCTCTCCTTTCTCTGATTCAAGCAAGAATTTCCCTTGAGTGTATTCGAATGGGTTCCATTCAGTCAAGACAAAAGGTTTGCCCTCTTTCTGTTGCGCATATTTCTCGAATTTGATTGCATGATCCCTGAAACGCACATTTTCCTCTTTCAAGAAGCCAGATAGATAGACATTGATGCCATTCTTTGCAGTCTTCAAACCAGAGACGACACCGTAGACAGATTCATGACCATACATCAAGTGTATCATGTCAGTCATATAATCTAGTATTATCAGATCGTGCTCTATGACCATCACAGCAGTGTTCTCATCAGCAAGCCCTTTTATGAACCTTGCAATCTTCATCCTCTGCTTAATGTCAAGATATGATGTCGGTTCATCAAACAGGTATACATTCGCTTTCTTAAGGACCGTTGCAGCGATCGCCACCCTCTGTAATTCTCCGCCGGATAGTTCTTTTATGTTGCTGTCGATTATGTCTTTCAATTCGAGCAATTCAGCCATCTCATCCAATTTTCCTTTTTGATCTGCCTTCTTCAGCAGGTCTCTTGCAGTGCCATCGAATTGTCTTGGTATCAAATCGATCTGTTGAGGCTTGTATGAGATTATTATCTTGTCATCCCTTAATTTCTCAAAATATGCCTGCGCCTCACTGCCCTTGAAGTATTCAATGACTTCTTTCATATCAGCATCATGTTCACGTCCCATATTAGGCATCAAATTTTTTGAAAGGATCTTCAAGGCAGTGCTTTTACCTATGCCGTTTCTGCCGATTATTCCTACAACTCTCCCGAATATCGGTGTGGGAAGATTGTATAATGCAAAACCGTTGATGCCATATCGATGTATTGGCTCTCTATCCAATTCTTCAGGAAGATTTATTATATTTATGGCGCCGAAGGGGCACTTCTTCGGGCAGATGCCGCATCCTGTGCATAGCTTTTCATCTATCTGTGCCTTCTTGTCGGGGCCCGCGGTTATGCATTGCTCGCCCATCCTGTTAACAGGACAGACTCTTGCGCATAGATAATTGCCGCAAGCGACCGGATTACATTTTTTCTTATCGATTACAGCTATCCTGGCCATACAGAGCATTAAAGTCGCTTATTTTAAAAATGTTTATGTATGGAAATGATCTTTATAGAATAAATATATCCGACTAACTGTTAAAGTGATTTTCTATCCCTATACTTTTAGAATGCGAGTCTTCCTTATGCGCCATCTTATAATACGCGATCTTTGCAGTCGCCTTAGCGATCCCTAGCACGTTATTGTTCAATTTGTACAATCCTAAAGCATCATAGAGATAGGAGTCATCTGCGCCATGATGTGTTTTCAGCAGTGATTGGTATTCCTTAATATATGCATCGGCTATAGTGTTTATGTATTTATGCACTCGATTATTCCCTTCTAATCCCACTATGTCCACCAATGCTTTTCTTGCATAACCGATATTGTCTCTCCTGCCTGCTTTCACTTCATTGACGATGCTCTTAGTCATGTCAAGCAATCCCTGACTATACTTTGCAGAATGGAATGATTCGAATGCTCCGTGATAATTTTTTTGTGAAAGGAATTTTTTACCCACATCTATCAATCCGATATTATAATGCAGCGTATCATAGAATCTCTTAAGAGACCACAATTGTGAAACGTTGCTCCTATCGACATAATGCCCATTATGGAGATTTTCAGCGATATTTAAAGGATTGCTTATCTTGATGGCTCCACGAACATGCTCATTCAACTTGTTTATGACGTCATCTATCTGTATCTTGCCAGTTGCCATAGAGTCGATAAGATCTTTCATATTCATATGGATTAAACATTTATTTATATACTTTCCGTATGTTTTTTCTATACTTGTAATTATAGTGAAGAATACGCTTCACTGATACGCAAGGTACTCCTTGCTATAACAATACCTTTTTATATCAGGATATTTTGATGAATTTGTAGGTGATTTTTATGGATGCTAAAAAGCTTGCTATGATTATAGGCATAGGTGTTTTATTGCCGTTATTTTTAGGATTTTTCGTCGATGCAGTATATACGGAGCCTAAATGGGAGGATTACTGTGACAACACTATGTACTCCAAGCCATATCTTGAACCCAAGACTGGCGTAAACTGCACCGATATGTACTCAACGCCAGAAGCACAACAGTGCTCAAGAGATAAAGGGAATCCTATTCCTAAATATGATTCAAATAATTGCCAAGTATATGATAAATGCGATTATTGCCAGAGAGATTTTGACGCTGCAAGAGGATTATACAATAGGAACGTGTTCTTCATTTTAGCGCCATTAGGATTGATAATAGTATTGATAGGGATATACCTTACAGTAGAATATATCGGGGCTGGACTGATGTTCGGAGGGCTTGCGACGATGTTCTACGCCACAGTGAGGTACTTCTCGGACATGAGCAAACTATTAAGGGCGTTAGTGTTGCTTGTAGAATTGTTGGTCATAATCTACATAGGATACAAGAAGATAGAGGACAGAAAAATCTCGGAAAAGAAAAATGTCCAAAAGAAAAAGAGGAAGAGATGATATTCAAGAAAAACATAATAGAGCAGATGACAGAAAGAGTCATCCAGATAAATAAGCACTCAAAGAAGATAATAGTCTTTCCAGAGATGGATGAAAAGATACTCGAAGCGGCATCCATGCTCGTGAAGAAAGGGATATGTCATCCATTGATTCTGTGCAAAGAGAACAAGATACGATTGACTCTTGAGAAATTGAAGATAAGGAATCTTGAATCAGAACATTTTTTTGATTACTTAGATGCAACGCATGAGTCTGACATGGAAGACTATGTAAATTTATACATAAAGAAAAGGGCAGAGGATGGTAAGCCCATAAGTCTTGATGATGCAAAGACTGCAATGCTGAAACCGCATTTTTACGGGGCGATGATGGTAGAGAATGAACTAGCAAATGGGATGATATCTGGGATAAATTCAGAGACAAAACCATATTATCCGGCATTCCAGATAATAAAGACAAAAGAAGGCATAAGCAGGGCTTCAGGATTATTCTTGATGCTGAAAGGAGATGAAGTGTACATGTTTGCTGACTGTGCATTGAACATAAAACCTGATGCAGAACAACTTGCTGAGATAGGATTAGTATCGGCAGATACTGCGATAAGTTTTGGGATAAAACCAAAGGTCGCAATGCTCTCTTTCTCTACTCATGGGACAGCAAAGCATGAGATGGTAGACACTGTGGCGAAAGCGACAGGATTATTGAGATCGAAGGATAGGGATTTAGTGGTAGATGGGGAGATACAGCTGGATGCGGCAATAGTCCCTGAAGTTGCAGAGAAGAAATGCAAGGATTCGCCGTTGCACGGGGAAGCGAATGTATTGATATTCCCTGACTTGAATGCAGGGAACATAGGATATAAATTAGTGGAAAGGCTCGGCGGCTACAAGGCAGTCGGTCCGATAATGCAAGGATTGAACAAGCCGATAAACGACTTATCACGTGGTTGCTCAGTGCAGGATATAGTGGACTTAGCTGTGATAACGGTAATACAGGGATTGTAGAAATTATTTTAATTCTTTTTTATATTCTTTAATTTTTTTTATTGCAAACTTAACTTCAGGACTTAATTTTAATTTTAGTGATTTATCTATAGAGAACCATCTTTTATTTCTACCTTCTTTTTGCATAAATTTAATATTTTTTTTAAATTTAGATATGAACACATATATTCTGATATTTTTGTGGTCAGATATTAATAAGAGTTTAGGCGTGGTTAGTTTTATGTTTAATTCTTCTTTAGCCTCTCTGATTGCTGCATCGGCCGGTTTTTCATTTTTTTCGATATGTCCTCCAAAAAAAGACCAATATCCTGGATGTTTTGGAGCATCTAAAGTTCTTTGAACTAGAAGCATCTCTTTTTTGTTATTATAAAATACTACTGCCGCCGTTTCAATCATAGATTGTTCTATTTACTATAGAATATAAATATTTTGAAATAATCTAATCCCTAACTATCAATATGTATCTATCCTTATATTTCTCTTTTGCCTTGTTCTGTGCTTCTGTCCTTTTTGCATTCAATGGCTTGACAGCAAAATAATAATAGATGCCGTTAGGCGTTATCGCGTAGAAGTCTGAATCGTTGCCTGAAGGATGCAGCTCTATCCCTTCCTTCTTGAATGCATGATATATTTCGTCATTATTCTTGTGACGGAGCGATTTAAGGAATGTTCTTCTTTTTTCGAAAGACCATTTATCGAAGTCCATATTAAGCCCATCTAAGAATCCTTTTCACACCTTTCTTCACTGCCTTTTTTATCTTCTCAGTCTGGTAATCGTTAAGCCTTCTGCAATTATCTATGTGATATATCTTGGCTTTTATTCCGAAGAACCCTAAGATATCCCTTTTTATGAGTTTTTTGAATCTGTTTCCAGTTATGAAGAATGCGATTTTAGGAGCTCCAGTCGTCAAGAAAACAACCGCCTTCTTCCCCTTCAATAAAGGTATAGGAACGCCATAATCGAATCTTGCAACGAAAGAGTACCTTATTATGTGTTCCCTTATCTTTGTGGGTATTACTGGCCTGTATTTGAATGCAAATCCTGAAGTAAAAACCCTGTCAAAGAATCCCTTCAGCATTGCAGGCATGCTATTCCACCATACTGGATAGATGAATATCAATTTTTCTGCTTCAGACACTTTCTTCTGCATCTCTTTGTTCACATCGCTTAATTCCTTGTCTTTAGTCCCGTAGAGCTCTTTCTCTGTAAGGACCGGATCATATTTGATGTTATACAAATCTATGACTTCATACTCTGCTTTCATCTCATCGAGATTCCTCTTGACTTCAGAGAGTATTGTCGAGCAATGTCCTTCAGAATTAGGATGTGCGTATATTATTAGTATCTTCATGGTTTTGTGTCATAGTTGTTGTTTATAAATATTATTAAGAATACGTATTGGCGTTAAAAATAATAAAAAAATAAATAATAAAAAATTAGCAGAGTTCTTTCTTGAACAATGCCTTCTCAAGGCTGAATGTTCCGGGGCCCATAGCAAATATCACTAGGAACGACACCAAGAAAAGCATTGAAGCCTCTCCGCCATTGAACAATGGAAAAATACTTTTATAGACTCCCCCTGGAAAAATATGAGCCATTATTTGCGCTCCAACCATTATTATAACCCCGCCAACTGCTGCGTGTCTTACAAGGAATCCTAGCAATATTGCGAGGCCAACAAGTAATTCGCCAATTCCTACAACAAGGAATAATCCGGTTTTTGCATCTCCACCAAATAATCCTAATTTTTGCATTCCATGCATCGCAAATAATAATCCTACAATAACTCTAAATATCACATACATTGTATGCTCTGTTTTTTTAGCATGTTTACTTATCATATTAACACCCCCTAGTGTATATAGTATTAGAGTATAAAAAAGATACTATTTAAATAGGTTATGTTTTTTTATTGGAGTTTTACGATATCTATAGGCTTCCCTTTAGAGAACGCTTTTATGTTCTCTACCGTTGTATCGATTATCCTCTTCAACGCCTCTTCGCTGTTGAATGCATTATGCGGCGTGATGGCGACATTGTCAAGCTTCGTCAATACCTGATTCTCTAGAACAGTCCTTATATCATAAGCTTTCTTGAAATGCGCCTTCAACAATTCATCTTCATGCTTTATGTACTGCTCGTTCTCTAATACATCGAGGCCTGCACCAGCGATCTTTCCATCGACCAATGCCTGACCTAAAGCCATCGTGTCGATGAGGCCTCCGCGCGCAGTGTTGATTACCAATGCGTTCTTCTTCATCAATTTGATGTTCTTGCTATTTATTATATGTTTCGTATGTTCATTTAGGGGCAGATGCAGGCTCACTATGTCTGATTTCTTGAGCAATTCATTCAAAGGCACGTATCTTAAACCGATCTTCTTGAATTCATTGTTCTGGAATATATCATATCCTAATATTTCCATCTCAAAGCCTTTTGCGATCTTTGCAACATGATAGCTTATATGGCCTGTCCCCACCAATCCTATGGTCTTTCCCTTGAGATCGAATCCTCGCAAGTCATCCTGGTTGAATAGTCCTTTCTTTGTCTTTCTCATCGAAGGGTATATCTTCCTTGAGAGTGTGAGTATCAATGCGAATGTATGTTCAGCGACGGTGTTTTCTCCATAGTGTGGGACATTGCACACCATTATCTTCCTTCTTGCGCACTCTTTCAGGTCTATATGATCATACCCTGTGGACATTGTAGCTAT
>CAZQDS010000049.1:0-8173 GCA_964591655.1 uncultured Methanosarcinales archaeon | reverse complement strand
CTTATATAATATGGTTAGTACGCATAGTCCTACGCTTGAATCAGTGATCATGGTAGAGAAGACAATAAAGAAGCATAGTCAGGAATATGGAAAGTATCAATTATGGAAAAAACTTCCTAAGAAGATGATGTATCAAACATTCCAGACTATTCTAGATTATCTAGAGGCTTCTGGAAAGATTCTCATCCATGAAGGAAAAATTTTATGGACGTATGATCCTGAAACAATAGCAAGGCTTAAGAGACAGAAACTGATCATAAAATGATATATAATGTAGCATTTGTAGATGAAAAATTAAAAGCGGCATACGCAGAGATAAAAGATAAGAAACTTCTAAAATATTTACAAAGAGCAATCGATGACTTAAAAGAAAATCCCTTCGCTGGAATAAAGGTTCCAAGAAAGCTTTGGCCTAAAGAGTACATAAGAAAGTATAATATTACCAACTTGTGGAAATATAATCTTCCAGACGGATGGAGAATAACATACACGTTAAAGACTAATGAAATTGAAATAATATCAATAATCCTAGAATGGTTCACACATAAAGAGTATGAGAAGAGATTCAAATATTGAAATAATAAACTTTATATTTCCATCACACCATAAAGCTTCAGAGGTGGGTGAAATGGATACTTGTAAAGTATGTTCTGGTGAGTTCAACAATAGTCCTGACAACATAATATTATGCGATCATCATGAAGGGATTGTGCATCGTGGTTGCTGCACTGATAAATGTTCTTGGGATGGAAAGCCATGCAAGCATTGCATCAAAGAATATAAAGTAATGGGAGAATAATCGTAAATTCTTCGAATTTTTTTACTGAAGACATATAAAGATTTTTCTATTTTTATAAGATACGCCAAAACCTTTATAAATAAGTTCAACTTAGTCTGACTTAGGTGAACTAATATGGTGCAGGCTTTGGTGAATATTGATGATGGAACAAACAAGGTATTGAACATCGTGAAGGCAAAATACGGGTTTAAGGACAAGGGCGAAGCGATAAGGTTCATAGTGAACAAGTATGCAGAAGATGCTAATGAGCCAGAACTAAGGGATGATTTCGTAAAGAAGATCCTTGCGATGGAGAAGCAGAAATTGATACGCGTTGCAGATTTCGGCAAAAGATATGGACTGAAATAATATGTATGCATTAGACATAACCTCTGAAGTGTATAAGATATTTGAAAAGCTAGAGAAGAAAAGCAGTAAACAATCAGATATAGTCAAGAAAAAAATTGAAAATATCAGGGAAAACCCTTATCATGAATACAAATATTTGAAAAAACCGCTACAGAAATACCAGAGGGTCCACATCGACAAGCATTTCGTCCTGATATTCAAGATAAACCATGAAAATAAATGTGTAGAATTATACTTCTATGGACACCATGATGAAGTATACAAGTGGAGTCCTCACTAGACATCCTCCCGTAACCTATTTAAACGAATTCTATATCCATTGGATTGTAGGTAGCGCTATGCCTGTTGAGTACATGTCAAAGCCATATTCTGAGGAGTCTACATTAGATGTACTTACGCCGTTAGTGAGGG
The DNA here is from genome assembly GCA_964591655.1 of uncultured Methanosarcinales archaeon. Lineage (GTDB taxonomy): Archaea > Nanobdellota > Nanobdellia > Woesearchaeales > UBA9642 > UBA9642. Next base: position 6,615 of record CAZQDS010000049.1, on the reverse strand, counting down.
AATGGTTCGTCAATAAATTCAAATCTTTCAGCCCTCCACAAACGTATTCTATAATGAACATTCACAACAAACAGAACACTCTCATAAGCAGTCCAACTGGTTCTGGAAAGACATTGTCAGCGTTCATGACCATATTAAACGAACTTATTCGTCTTTCAGGGAAGGATCAACTGGAAAACAAAGTATACGCAATATACATCTCCCCGCTCAAAGCATTGGCGAATGATATTGAGAAGAATCTTAATCAACCATTGAAAGAGATAAGTGAATTGGCAGAGAAAAAAGTCAAAGGCGCATCAAAAAAGATAGACATAAGAGTAGCAATAAGGACAGGTGACACGAGCACTTCAGATAAGGCAGCGATGTTGAAAAAAACACCTCATATAATCATCACTACTCCTGAAAGTTTTGCAATAATGCTCACAAGCCCAAAATTGAGGGAAAAATTCAGGGATATAGAATGGGTCATTTTAGATGAGATCCACGCGATTGCGAGCAGCAAGAGAGGCACTCAACTAGCATTATGCATGGAGCGATTGCAATACATCACAAAAGCCCCGCCGACGAGGATAGGATTGAGTGCGACTGTCTCTCCATTGGATAAGATTGCAGAATTCCTTGTGGGAATGGAAGATTATGAATTGGAAAAGTCTAGGCCTTGCAAGATCATTGACGTTCAGAACATAAAGAATATGGACTTGAAAGTCCTGAGCCCTGTGCCTAATCTTATTGAGTCTGATTTCAAGAAGACACATGATGAGATGTATAAACTATTAGATAAACTCATACAAGACCATAAGACCACTCTTATATTCACGAATACACGAGCAGCTACAGAGCGTGTAGTGCATCACTTGAAAGACCGTTTCCCGAGGAATTATGTCAAATTGAATGAGGGTGATGATATCAAGGAAGTCAAGGACATGAAAGATGTTGAGGACTTCAAGGATCTAGAGTCTAAATCATACATTGGCGCACATCATTCCAGTTTAAGCAAAGAGCATAGATTAAACATTGAAAACAGGTTAAAGGATGGAAAATTGAAATGTGTCGTCTCATCAACATCATTAGAATTAGGGATTGATATCGGTTATATTGATCTAGTCATACTTTTAGGCTCTCCAAAAAGTGTTGCAAGAGCACTCCAAAGGATTGGACGTTCTGGACATAAGCTTCATGACATAAGCAAAGGACGCATAATAGTTCAGGACAGGGATGATCTGGTAGAATGCTCAGTATTGTTGAAAGCAGCGATTGAAAAGAAGATCGACAAGGTTGATATCCCTGAGAATCCATTAGATGTTCTTGCACAAGAGATATTTGGGATGTCAATAGAGGAGTCAAGGCATATTGATATCATTTATGATCTTGTAAGGAAATCATATCCATACAGGAATTTGAAGAAGACAGAATTCATTGAAATAATCCGTTATCTAAACGGCCAATTTGTTTCTTTAGAGGACAGGAATGTATATGCGAAGATATGGTTCGATGAAGAGACAGGGATGATAGGGAAGAGAGGAAAATTAGCAAGAGTCATCTACATGACAAATGTCGGCACAATCCCTGATGAATCATTCATCAAAGTAAAACTTCAAGGTGCAAAAGCAGACGATGATAAAGGCGCATATATCGGGAAGATCGATGAGAACTTCTTAGAGCGATTGAAGAGGGGAGATGTATTCGTATTAGGAGGGAATACTTATGAATACTTATACGCGCAAGGAATGACTGCATTCGTCAAGGCATCAGTAAACCGTCCGCCAACTGTTCCGTCATGGGTTTCAGAAACATTACCATTGAGTTTCGATCTCAGCTTAGAGATTCAAAAATTCAGGCGTTACATGAATGAATATTTTGAGAAAGAAGAAAGTAAGGAAGAGATATTGAAATTCATAAACAAATACTTATACGTCGACAGTTATGGCGCGAATGCGATATATGAATACTTCAACGAGCAATACCATTTCAGCAAGATCCCACATGACAAGAAAATAACAATAGAATATTTTACAGAGGGAAAAAACAAGTACATATTATTCCATACATTATTTGGGAGGCGAGTGAATGATGTATTGTCGAGAGTTCTAGGTTTTGTGATAAGCAGGCTCCAGCATAAGGATGTAGAGATAAACATCAACGATAACGGATTTTACATACTTACAGAACAGAATATCCAAGCAAGCAAAGCATTCAAGCTCATAAAAGCTACTGATTTGAGGAAAGTCGCTGAATTAAGCCTTGACAAGACAGAAGTCCTAGGCAGGAGATTCAGGCATTGCGCAACAAGATCATTGATGATATTACGGACATATATGGGCCACAGGAAGAGTGCCGGGAGACAACAATTATCCTCAAGATTATTGATAAACAGCGTCAAGCGTATCAGTGAAGATTTTCCCATACTCAAGGAAGCGAAGAGAGAAGTCCTTGAAGACCTGATGGACATAAAGAATGCAGAGATAGTCATCCAACAGATAGAATCTGGAAGGATAAAGATTGAAGAATACAATACAGAAATGCCAAGCCCATTCGCATTCAATCTAGTCACTATGGGATATTCTGACATAATGAAGATGGAAGACAAGCTCCAATTCTTGAAGAGGATGCATGACATGGTAAGGGCAAAGATCTCATTGAAACAGGGGAAGAAGCCTGAAAAGATCAAGGATGACCAAAAATTCACTTATGATGAATTCTGGAAGACGCAGGAGAAAGAGAAACAGGCAGAAAAGAATGAGTACTTAGAAGGATTGAAGAGGATGGCGTGGAACTTAAAGAAAGTCCCATTCCCTGTAAGAGAGCACGTTGTTGAGATAATCGATGGTTCAAAGAACATAAGGCAAGACTTCATCGAAGCATTGCATACATACAAGAAAGAAATCAAGGAGAACTGGCCAGAAGAATTGAGGGAATTCATAATAAACAGGCTTGTTGAACTGAATGAGTTGCCTGCAGAGTATAAGACAGAAAATAAAACTTTATAAATAGTACAATTATTCTTCACTTATGAGTTTTGAAAATGATTTAATGTCTAAGAATCCGCGTACGGAACTTTTAGAGAAGGCAGTTGAAAAAAATAATTTTGTTGATTGGTACGCATTTTTCGGTCTAAATTTCATACCACATGAAGTCATGTTCAGTATGACTGACCTTAACAATGCCTTAGGCAAGAAATTGTTCGCTGCAAAGACAGAAGAAGATAAAAATTTCGCAAGACTAGGATATGTGATTCTATTCAATGACAAGCTCAGGACATTCTACAATTTCACATATGATTCGCATTTTTTTAGCCAGCCTAACCTCAATTCAGCTAGCAATTATCGATCTGCTTGATGGAATTATCATACCATTGCTTCAATGATTCTTTTATATGTTTCTTGACGGCATGTTTCTCCTTGATGCTATAATTGTATATGTATCCGCCATTCTCTAGGTTCTGCTGCAAACGATGTGTCAATCCCTTCTCAGATAATGTCTTCAATATCTTTTGTATTGTAGTCCTGTCAAGCTTAAGCTTATCAGATATCTGCTGTATTGTCAGGTTATCTTTGCTCCGCAACAACACTTCAAATATCTTGTATTCGGACTTCTTCAACGATAGGCTGCACGCGATTACGTCTTCAATATCCAGCTTTCCGCATGTTATGTCCATATGTCCTCAGAGCATCCTCAGATGTTTTCGAGCGCTGATTGTATCTTCGCCTTCATGATTGGCTTAGGTGCAAAACCGACTATCCTGTTCACTTCTTTCCCGTCCTTGAAGAATATCATGCATGGTATTCCCTGCACTGCATTCTCTTCAGCAAGTTCAGGATGATCCTCTGTAGATACCTTTGCAAATTCTAATTTTCCCTTGAAATCCGGGTCCTTGCTCAATTCATCAAGCACAGGCGCAAGCATCCTGCATGGACCGCACCAATCAGCATAGAAATCCACTAATATTGGGCCTTTCTTTATTGCATCCCTGAATTCTTTATCATTCATCACTTTCATTTTATCCTCCACAAATAATGGTTGTGTAACCATCAACACTAGTGAAGGAATAAGCACACATATTTAAATATTTTCAAGAAGTGCATAAAACATCAAGAAAATTCACAATCAGATAAAAACATCCTCTTCAAAATCCTCATCCTTATCCTTCTTATCAGAATCCTTCTTACGCTGGAATATACGGGTATCCCTCTTTGCGGGGATCGGGTCATCATCTACAAAATCATCTATCCTATCATCTATATCTTCATCCTTAGACATAATTCTTCAGTGGAAAACAGGTTTAAAAAGATTATGATTTCATCATACAATTAAGTTAAATTAATAAAAACCAACAAAATAACGACATTATGAACAATATAGAGCTATTGCTTCCTAAAAAGATAACCGATTTCGATAAATTCAAGAAAGAGATACGCAATATAGAATATGCAATAATAACTATTGATATGCAATACCTAGAACATTTAAAGTCCAAACATAATGAAGACGAGAATATAAATATGCCTAAAGAGCCAAATTACATGTACAGGATAACAATAAGCAAGAATAAGGACAGGAACTATAAGTTTGAGCTATTCCTCAACGACGAAGTGCCCCCGAAATTAATAGGATTCGGCGAGATAAAATCAGAAGAACTGATGGCTAAAAGCCCTAAAATACATATGAATTTCTCTTGAATCACTTCAAATGATTCATCACATCCATCCCTATCTCTTCCTTATCGATCTCTGCCTCATCATCCTCTCTCAAATCTTCTATAGCCGCCCTTGCCTCCCTTATCTTATGCAGTGCAAGCTTATATTCCTTATCAGATAGAGAGGATTCTGCCTGACTTAAAAGTGCATCTATCTCCATCACACAATCAAGAATTTCCTCTTCTGTCATAAAAAAAAGTATTACTTGGCCAAGCCAAGAATCTTGTACATTCCAGTGCCACACTTAGCGCACTTACCCTTCATCGCTTTCCTACCATTCTTCATAGTAGTCTGCACTGCATTACTCATTTCTCTCTTCGCCTTACATTTTACACAATATCCTTCTGCCATTCTAAATCACCTTCCTATTTTTTTCCAAAATAAAACATCTTGTCAATAGCTACGTCTTGACTTTGATAGTTCCCAACTCTCTGGTTGGCATATTCACCAGAACCTTCATGTTTCTCTTCATGATGTTCAGGCTGTTCAACCTTATGCTCAACAGGCTTTTCTTCACGCTGTACTGGCCTATCAACAGTTTTTTCCACAACCTTCTCGACTACTGCAGGCCTCTTGCTCAACTGTGTTATGCGTGCATCCATGTCATTCAATGCATGTATCATCTCATTCATCTTGCTCGTCAATGTATCTATGTTCTCCTGCAATTTCTTCAATCTCCTATCCGTTTCTGCATCACTCATTTTTTCCTCTCCAGCAATCTTGTCCTGAGGGCTATTTATCAATCCATGCTTGACCTCATGCGTCATGGGGTCGTCACCATAAATCTGGTTAGCCTGATTTATCGCCTCAAAAGAAGATTCTGCAAATCCATGCCTTTTCAAATCTTTCGCAAGCTCATTCATCCTGCGCATCTTCTCATAATCGTTCATCAAGCACCTCAAAACAACTATAACAAAGTAATAACTCGGTATGCTTATTTATAAAATTTACTAATTTTACGCACAAAATGCTTGAAAACCTAAGAATCAAGCGGCATAAGCCTTATAAGCACAATCTCGCTCCTTGAGCCTATTCTCATCGGTGGCCCCCATGTCCCTGCTCCGCTTGACACGTATAATACTGTGCCATTCTCATAGAACATCCCATTAGTGTATTTGTTCTCAAGCCACGCAAGTATTGAGAACGGGAATATCTGGCCGGCATGCGTATGTCCTGAAAGCATCAAATCAACTTTTCCACTCACATCCCTATACCCTACTGGCCTATGATATAATAATATCTTATACTTATCATCATGAAGCTTTACGCCATCAATAATCTTTATGACTTGTCTCTTATCCTCAGCATCATCTATGCCTATAATCTGCAGTCCATTATCGAGCACAGACTCATTCCTTAAAATCCTAAAGCCTAAGCCGTCAATTATGTGCATGCTATAATCTATCCCTGCATAAGTCTCATGGTTCCCTGTTACGAAATATCTCTTTCCAGTGATATTCTTCAGCATAGAGAAATCGTTCTTATTATATTTATATCTTCCATCAAGCAGATCCCCGGTGAGGAATACATAATCAGGATTGAGCCTGTTTGTCATGTATACTATATTCTTCATGAAATTCTTCCCATTCACTGGACCGATATGCAAGTCTGACACCTGCACTATGCGTATTTCAGAATCGACCTTATCAGTATATATCTCTATATTGTCCACAGCGATAATTCTTGTATTGATGAAACCGAATATGCTGAACAATAATCCTATGATGATGAGTGCAACACCGCTTTGGGATCCTGGAAGCGTCACGAATAAGCTCACAAGCTTGAACAATAATATAAGGATGAACATTATGAACACTAACCCTAACCATGATGCTGATATGAAATATATTATCTTGCTGATTGCATTGCCGAACCCTGATTCGAGCATTGATGCAGCAACATATGATATTGTAAGCAATAC
>CAZQDS010000048.1:0-8297 GCA_964591655.1 uncultured Methanosarcinales archaeon | reverse complement strand
CATCTGATACACAAGGGGCATGTGCCTGAAAAATTCGTAAGGATGCTTAAGGATGTCATGAAAGCTAAAAAGGATTACGATGCAGGAAAGCTTTCGAAAGTAGAGATACATGAGATAAACAAGGATGCTAGGGAATTGATAAAATTCTTGGTCGAGCACATACAACGGAAGAGAGGACGGGAGCTTGACAGGGTGAAGATAAGAGTGAAGCATGGGAATAAGTTCGGTGAAGTGATCATCCTTGGGAAGATTGCATATATAGTGCATGATTTGGATAACGAGAATAAAGAGATAACAAAAGCCACTGTCACCGATGATGGCAGGTTTACTGAAATAAAAGAATCTTCATTAGAAGAGATGGAGCATGCGATAGCAAATGCAAACATCCCTTCGAAGACATTCATAAAAGAGCCGATATTCGAGCATTTGAAGGGAATATTCGGGAAGGATGTGGAGATACTTATAAATTATTAGTTTTGATATTATTAATAAATTATTTAAATACATCAAATTTGCTGAATTTATGGGTGATTAGATGCAGACGGGATATAAGGTTATAGATGTAATGACAAACAAGCCGGTAGTCGCTGAGAAGGGCATCTCGTTGAAAGATGCGGCGAATACGATGGTAAATTCCAATGTAAATAGTTTATTGATAGTAGAATCAGAGAAGGCCATAGGCATAATAACCGATGAGGATTTGGTAAGGAAAGTCATTGCAAAAGGATTGGATCCAAAAAAGACCAAGATAAAAGATGTCATGGAGACAGACTTGATAACTATAGCCCCTGGGAAGGACATATATGAGGCTATGCAGGTCATGAGGAACCATAATATAAGGCAGTTGCCTGTCCTTGAAAAAGGAAAATTAGTCGGCTTCTTGACTGCAAAAGACATATTGAAGATACAACCAGAACTATTCGACTTATTCATAGAGAAGTATGAGTTAAGAGAGGAGCAGAGAAAATTATCAGAGCATCATGAAGATGATGAAGACATATTCTCAGATTTTTTCAGAAAAATAGGGATAAAGAAATAAAATGTCAGGAATAAAACATGTAGCAATAATACTTGACGGCAATAGGCGGTTCGCAAGGAAGCTTATGCTCGAGCCATGGAAGGGCCATGATCATGGTGCTGATAAGGTGGAGAAGTTATTGGAGTGGTGTGAAGAGTTCAAGATAAAGGAATTGACATTGTACACGTTTTCTATGCAGAATTTCAAGAGACCGAAGGAAGAGGTCGATTATCTTTTGGATCTTGTAAAGAAGACTGCACAAAAATTCATGGACGACCCTCGATTGGAAGAAAAAGGCGTCAAGGTCAGGATAATTGGCAGGTATAACTTATTTCCGGATGATGTCATAGACATTTGTGAGCAGATAATGGAGAAGACAAAGGATCATTCCAAACATATACTTAACCTCGCATTCGGTTATGGCGGCAGGGAAGAGATAATCGACGCTGTGAAGAAGATCGTTGCAGAAAACCCTTCTGAGGAAGATATTACTGAAGAATATTTCTCAAATCACCTATACCTTAATTCTGATCCGGATCTCGTCATAAGGACCGGAGGGGCGATGCGGACATCAAATTTCTTGCCATGGCAGACGATATATTCAGAATGGTTCTTCTTAGAAAAGACATGGCCAGAGATAGAAAAAGAAGACTTCAAAGCAGTCCTTGATGAATTCCAAGAGAGAGAAAGACGGTTCGGGAAATAGATTTTTTAATCAGTTATTGCTTAAAATTATTCTTAATATATAAGTCGATGAAAATTTTTGTTGTCGGTAACAGATCTAATTTCGAAGCTTCTTTCGGGGGCATCCATCGCAGCGCATTAATTTTGTGATCTTTTAGATTCATTTTTCCATTTATAAATTTACAATGATAGCAAAAAACTAATGTATGTTGAAGATAATCTTCATGTTTCCATTCTTTTGAAACACAATCTGGCATCAACTCTAGAATCTCTATATTCAATCCTGTTTCTTCAAAAACTTCGCGAGTTAATGTTTCTTTAAGTGATTCCCCAAATTCATTAGTTCCTCCTGGTACATCCCATTTTAAATGTGCAGCGGGTATTTTAGGATCAATTCTTTGAGACAATAGAATTTGTCTATCTTCATTTTCTATAATCCCCAAGACAACAATTTTCTTTTTTTTATCCATGGAGAATAGATTTTTCAGAAGTTTAAGAATTTATCTATTCTCCAAACACTTCTGCTTTGAACTTGTATACTTTTGATTCTTTATGTTTCCATGCATCCATGTCTAGGCCTGCTTTTTCTGATACTGCGTCTAAGAATTGTTTTGGGGTCCAATGATATTCTTTAGCGACTTGCGGCAGCAATAATCCTGAATGCCCATTAGTCTGTATGATCAGTCCATCCCTGCCTACCTGTATGTTGTCGAAGTAATCTTGTTGGCTTCCCGCCTTTATCAGTTCAGGCTTCGTCAATATAGATATTTCGATATGTAGATCTTTCAATTCCTCTGCAACTAATGGCTCAAATCTCGGATCCTCGAATGCTGCTGCTTTCGTTGCAGCGATTATCTGCTCGAACAATGGCATTATTGGCTTAGTGAACCCTATGCATCCTCTCAATTCCCCTCTCTTATGCAATGTGACGAAACACCCTCTTAATTGTGTAAGATGCGTGCATTCAGAAGTATCAGGGTCCAGGTCCTTGAAATATGTCTCTAGCGTATTCCTCGCTAATTTCAGCAGCAATTGTTGATCTTTTCTGAGCATAATACCTAATATATGCCTTGCTTTTTATAGGTTTTGGAATAACTTGATAGAAAAAACATCAAATCCTTATCTTCTTTGCGCCTTCCACGAACTGCTCATTCTTCTTCTGCAGCCTCTTCACTGCATCAATCAATGCCTTTTCCGGCTCCTTTTCATCAGTCTCGACGATGAATCTCGGTATGCCTATCAATGGATGTGCAACGTTATATGCTGAAACCTTTATGCTCTTGTCATTCCATAATTCTTTCTTCAGAGCATGAGAAAATGTGTGGTCTGCTCCGACAAGGTCGAATACGAGCTTTTTCTTAGATTTCTCTACTACCTTAATTTCCATGAAGAGAAGGAAAAATAGGAGATTTATAAATCTTTTTGTTATTGTGTTCGTTGTTTTAGCGTTCTATCATCAACAACAATCTTTAAAAACTAATCTATAATCTCCTCTATTGTTGGGGATTTTATCATGGATGATAAGAAATTACGCGAGGCATTCAGGAAGATAAAGGAAGAAAAGGATGAGCACTTAGAGAGCATAAACCAATTGACTTCTGAATTGCAGACGGCATTCGAATATATTTCTGAGCTTGAGAATAAGCATGATAAGCTCAAGGAGAACATCGATGAGCTGATGATATTCAAGAATAGCATACTCCTTAATGACAAGTCTCACTTTTCAAACATCGTTTTAAGCTTGGAGGAGCAGAAATTGTTCCAGACACTATACGTATTTGGTGAGAAAGAGCCTCTTTCATGGAATTTCATAATAAAGAAGCTTGACCTGAACGATACTTCTTTCAGGTTGTTGTTATCCTCACTTTTGGATAAGAAGATACCTATAACTAAGGAAAGGATAGGGAATGAATGGTATTTCAACATAGATTCAAGGTTCAGGGATATGCAGACTAAGGAGCAGCTCATAAAAGTGCATGAATCTGTCAGCAAGGGCATATATGAGAAGAACCTCAACCAATTCTTCTAGATTTCTTTGAAATCTCATTTTTAATTTTTGATTGAAATTTTTTGTTTTTCAGATCCTCTAACTCTCACTTTTATTTATTGTTTGTGCTCAATTTTTTTTGTTGATAGATATTTTTATTGGCTATTTTTTTAGATTATTCTCGATTGTTTTCTTGTTTTTTTTCTTGATTTTTTTATAATTTTTTTGTCATTTTTTTCTTGCTTTCTCATAGTTTTATTTATTGCATATGCAATATATTGTATAAGCTATATATAGGATAAGCAATAAATATATGGATATTTTATTTCTCGTCGAGAAATTTCATAAATCATAAACTATTTAAACTAAAACTATTTTAGTGGATTATGGTAAAAAATGTGAAAAATAAGAAAAAGCTGGCTGTCAGAAAAAATGCCGAGAGAACTGTGAAAAAACCTCAAAAATCAGTCCCGAAATACGTTGAATTGAAGGGTTTTTTGAGCTTCTTCATACTTCATGAGCTTGGCAGGAAGGATCATTCAGGGGATGAGCTTGCAAGGCTTATAGGTGAAAGGAAGGGCGCAGACTTGACTCCTGGAACGATATATCCTGCGCTAAAACGCCTTAGACGACAGAAGCTTATACAATATAAGAGAAATGGCAGGAAAAAAGTGTATTCATTGACTTCTAATGGATCAAAAGAGCTTAAATCATTATATGGTTTGTTTGAAGGCATGTTTTTTGGCTTGAAGAGTAGGCTAAAACGTTAAAATAAGCCAATATAAAATGATTATAATATTTAGTTATTGATTGAAAATTAATAGTTTAATATTTGATAAATTATGTTTAAAACATTTAAGCAAATATTATATATTTTAATTAATATTTTATTAATTAATGCTTATAATTTATTAGCAAAAATTGAAATTTTTATTTTATTTATTGATATATCATGATTATAATATTTAATCAATTATTAAATTTTTTTGATTATATTTTTAAACGTATCTGATTAAAACATTTAAGCAATTCGTAAATTTTATATTTTTATTTAATTTTTTTATAGATTAAACCATTATTATTAAAACTTTTAAGCAAAAAGCATATTTTTTTAATAAATTTGTAAGATGAATTCTTACTCTAAATATACTGGTGTTGCTAATAATTTTTAAGCATATATGTTTTATTGTATATGTAAACACAAAATTTATATACTTTGGGTTCCCTAAGTATACAAAATGGCTCGTAAATCCTCTTCAAAAACAAGCAAAGCAGCAGATAAAGCAGCAATATATGTAAGAGTAAGTACTGAAGAGCAAGCAAAAGAAGGATTTAGTTTGGCAGGACAGGAGCAGGCATTAAAGGATCATGCAAAACTGCTTGGATACACAGTTTACAAGATTTACAAGGATGAAGGTAAATCAGCAAAGGACATGCATAGGCCAGCAATGCAGCAAATGCTCAAAGATGCGGAAAAGCACTATTTCTCAGCCATAATAGTCTACAAGCTTGACAGGTTCTCAAGGAGCCTGAAAGACCTGATATTGACAATAGAGAAGCTCAAAGAGATTGACGTAGATTTTGTTTCAGTACAGGATAGGATAGAGACGGCATCAGCATCAGGGAAACTCATGTTCCACATAATATCATCATTCGCAGAGTTTGAGAGAGACATAATAAGCGAGAGGACACGCTTCGGGATGGCAGAAAAGGCAAAAGAAGGAGGCGTAGTAAGCAAGGCACCGCTTGGGTATAGAATAATTGAAGGGAAATTATCTATTGATGCTGAGCAGGCAGAAAAAGTGAGGATAATATTTGATGACTATCTGAATTCTGGGCAAAGCCTCAACAAGATAGCAAAAAAACATGGATTGACTGTGCGTGGATTGCTCAAAGTATTGCAGAACAGGACATACATTGGAGAGATAAAGTTCAAAGAATCATATGATGGACAGCATGAATCGATCATCCAAAAAGGGATATTTGATGCTGTGCAGGCAAAACTTGAAAGTGAGAGCTCAAATAGGGCAAAGAAGAAGTATGAAAACATATTGAAAGGATTGACAGGGGACAAGGATATCATAACTAAATTATCAGACTCTCTTATCAAGAAAGAATTATTTATTGAAGAAAAACAATTGCCTGAAGGCAATCTTAAAGAGGTGCTTGCAGAATTGCTAAGGCAGGAAGGCTTCTCTGAAGATGAGATATTCTATAATCGAGTATATGTGAATGCTGATAAACCAGATATCTCTGCCGTAAATGAAGACCATAAAGTGTTCGTGATGCTCAACCCTGAAGAGATCTACAACGTCAACCACTACTTGAGTAATGACATAGAATTATGGATAATAAAAGAGAAAATTTATGTGTTCAGGCCCTAGAATATTGTCCCTTTTTTCTCTCCTATACGCACGTCCTTGTATGCAGTAATCTTTCTCTTAGTGAGGTTATCAATTATAGTTATGGTTATCCGTGTAGGCAAGGGCATCGGTCCGCCGATTCCAGAAGTATAGAACACCTTTACTTTAGACAGATCAATATTTGGATCAGCAAAAGGTGTGATTGTGGTATGTTTTCCAGAACTTTTCATCATAGGCTTCCCCCCATATGGATCGCCTACTGTAATCTCATAATCATAATCTATGCGTCCAGAAGTGTCATCAATGTTCTTTACAGTGAACACAACCCTCTGCTCTTTATCATTTGTCAAGTCATCAGGGAGATTCACCTCAACAATAGGCGCCCTGACAGCTACAGCAGCAGGACCGCCAGCAGTCAACATCAATGGATTGATCTTTATGTCTACACTATCTATAAGTTTTGTCCCTGATAGTTGATTTCCATGCTCATCCCTCAATAAGACCAATAATTTCTTATAATCTGAGAGATTGAGTGATGGATCTTTTTTCCTGATGAGATCCCTGATTGGAAGAGAAAGTTTGATTATTGGTTTATCATATGTTTTTGTGCCCAACTCTATGGCATTATTAGAATCTTTCTGCAAGAAGATGCTCGCATTATACTTAGCTATATTCTTCACTTCAAACACTAAAGGAACTAGATCCGCGCCTGCAAATGTCTTTCCGAAGTCGCCTTTGTTCGTTATCTTAATCTCAGGAGAAGGTGTATGCGGTTTTAATAATCCCTTAATACCCTTTTCCTCTTCTTTCTTTGCTTCAGGAGTCCCTGGAGTGGTTGGTTTTCCAGTTGTTCCAGGAGTGATCGTTCCAGTAGCTACAGGCGCTCTTATTTCTATGCCCAGAATTTGTCGTGTACTAGCTATTACCTCTTCACCTTTGCTGTTTAAAAGTTTTCTACGACCGTTATTATCACCATCATATATGGCAACAAATATGTCATGTTTTCCAATTGGTAACTGCCTGTTTATCAGGATGTTAGGTATTTCATGATGGTCAAATCTAATAGGTCTTGGCGATACAAACAAACGGGTCAATACCCCATTTGTATTTGCATACACAAAACAATAATAAGGTTTTTTAACATTTTCCGTATCAAAAACCAATTGTATAGGCGCGCCTTGATAGAATACCCTATTCATGAGATTAGGATAAGTAATCTTAACAGTAGGCTCGCTCCCTCCTTTAATGTGCAAGTCTGGTAATTGGCTTCCTGGGAGAGCGTTGACCTTATTTTTTTCTTCAACAAGCTTAATTCCTGATTGTGCCATCTGGACCGAACTGTCTTTGTCTTGATTGTTTGTCTTTTCAACAAATTTCTTCGTTGACTCTAATGCAAAATTCAATGTCTTGTCTAACAAGTTCTTCTTGTTTGCATTGAATGCATGTTCTATGTCCTTAGGATTTATTGGTGTCGTCATGGTGTCGGCCTTCTAGGCATCCTCCCATTGTTGAAGTCATCTATTGCTGTTATCTCATAATCTATTATATCTACCCTGAGTAGATTGCTCCTTTGGATGCGTCCTGCTAATACCCTTAAATTTGCTGCAGTCAAAGCGCCATATCCTGGGTGTGCGTATATTATATCCAAACACTCATTAATTCTTCTTAATGCTTCTAATAAGTTTTGTCTATTGTTCAATAATCTAGGCCAATCAATAGGCCCTGCTGCACCACCCGCATTGATTATTATGGCTGCATTGAACGCTCTTTGGTATTCAACGAATGCTTGTGCTAATTCATTCAATAGGACATTAAGATTATTCGTTATCAAATCAACTAAGTCTCCTGGTGGTCCTCCGCCGCCACCTCCTCCTCCGCCTCCACCGCCGCCTGGGCCTACGGTGAAGTTTCTCGGGGCGCTTTGTGCGAATATGCTTCTTCCTGTGCCGAAAAATCCTCTCTTGATTGCATTTATTTGGATTACATTTGTTCCTACTCTTGCTTGTGTGCCTGCTGTTATTGCTCCTGGCATGACTTGAGTGGCTCCGCCGACATTAGTGACATACATGCGTCTATCTCTTAATCCGTTCAATATCACTTCATAATCATAATTCTTGTTGAATCCTGGGCCTGTTCCATTGAATGCGACCCTTATTGCATCGCCTGGGTTGAAGTTTTGCCCTTCAGTAGGGCTTGTTATCTCTATAGTTCCTGGTGCAACGGGTGTTCTTTCACCGCCTCCTCC
>CAZQDS010000047.1:0-8315 GCA_964591655.1 uncultured Methanosarcinales archaeon | reverse complement strand
TTAGGGAGTCCATCCCCACAACACCAGGATATTTCCTGTTGCCCACGACAATCGATGGCAATTCTGTGATGTTATACCTGTTTATCAATATATTTACGCTACTCTCCTGTTTCTCTAAATCGATATTTATCGGGAATACCAATAGTTTTTCTTCATATATCTTCTTATAATGCGTGAGTATGACTCCCTGATCCGGGCATATCGGACAATTTTTTTCTGAGAAGAAATATAGGACTATGGTGTATTCTCCACCGCATTCCTGTTTGTATTGTCTCGCCAATAACCAATACTTGAGATTGTCTATTATGTATGCCCTTTCTATCAATATGTAATCCTCATCGTTTATCTGTGATTGTTTCCTGTACGATTGCACCCTATCAAGGCTTTCTCCAAGATCCGTAACAGACTTATCGAATGCTGCCTTGAGCAATAGGCATGTTTCTTCCTTGTCTTCTGTAGATGTCAAGAATAGGTATTGCCATTGCAGGCTTTCATAGTCTGCCTTCTGTTGTTTGCTCTCGCGTTCTGACCATTGTATCCTTTGCGTATCCAAAAGCAATCCTAATGTCAATCCCAGAGTGAATATCAATAGCGTTATGACGAATGCCATGAATATTCTCGTTTTGCTGAAATTTCTTTTTATTTTCATCATCATCACTTTTTTTTCTTCTTATCACTTTTTTCTTTTTTTACCTTTTCTTTTTTTACCATTTCTGTTTTTTCCTTATTATTATCTCAAAAAAGGATTTCATCACCAGTACACTGACTATTATGTAATAAATAAAAAAATATGGTATTATATAAATGCTTCCATATTTTCTTACCTTATCATTCGTATGCCTGCTTGCGAAATAAAGCATCAATATCGCGATGAACAATGCGCTATAGATCATCAATACTTGCATGATCTCTATGTCGAGGATGTTGAAATTGAATTCCATGTTCCTCAATTGGGTGAGTATGTCGAATTTGAGCAAGAAAAGATTATATATGGATTTATATATCGGTTTTATTACGTAATATCCTAACGCAATCAATGCTATGAATGAGAGCACATATGAGAATATCATCAGCGGTATCTGGAACAGTCCGAAATCTCCATATTTCTTGTTGAATGCCATTTCCTTGTAATCGTATATTGTCATTATTGCGCCCCTGTACCATCTCGTACGTTGCCTTGTGAATCCTTTCATCGTGTCTGGCGCGACAGTGTGCACAAACGCATGAGTGCATTGCCGCATCTTAAAATGATGTTTCTGGGCCCTCCATGCGATCTCTTGGTCCTCTATGTTCCTTCTCCCATCGAATTTTCCGAGTTTCTTAAGAGCAGACATCCTATATAGGCTGAATGGTCCTGGCGCAACATAAATGGAGTCGATATACCCCATCAATCTAGATACGAACATCGATGACATGTATTCTACACGTTGGAATTTCTGTAACCAATTTTTTGGCGCTTCGACCTTCATCACCGGAGTCACTATGGCCAATTCAGGGTCATTGATCATGTCATTCATCATATATAGAAGAGCTTCTCTGTCTATAACGCTGTCCGCATCTATGCATGAGAAGAATTCCGCGTCAGAATTTTTTACTGCTGTGTTCAGCCCTTCAGCTTTTCCCTTGTTGGTTTTATGGTTTATTAGGCGTATATTTATGCCTGCGTATTTATCTTGTTTTTTTATGTCTCTTATGAACCTATTGACTATCTTCTCTGTGTTGTCTGTGCTGCAATCGTTCACCACAAATATCTCGAATCTATCTTTAGGGTATTCTAATCCGATCAGGGATCTCAATGTCTTAAGGATGTGATCTTCTTCATTATATGCTGGAACAGTTATTGTCACAGTCGGAAAATGTTTCAGTTTAGGTTTCTTTTTGCTCATTTCCAGCTTCAAGTATTCTCTTTTTTCTAGAAAGAATAGTAGCCAATATATCAAGAAAAATAATGATATGAAATAAGATCCCCATACCAATCCTTGAATTAGCGTTATATTCATTTTCTATCCATGCCCCATATGCATTCTTACTCTATATACATCCATACCTCTACTTCTTCATTTTTGTATATGTTCTTGAATTTTTGGCTGGTCTGTATTATGAATAGCAACCCTTGGTCTGCCTCTAATTTTTGCCTAAAATAGTCATCAATGAATATGTACTTTATCTCGTATTCTTTAAGGATCATTTCTGTCCTTTCGAGGTTCCTTGATGTGGTGAGGTTATTGAATAGGGTCAGCCTCTTTGGCTCATATACGTTAGTTTTTTCATCGATGAAAACCCCTCTTTCAGCATAGTATTCTATGAGGTATCCATTCTCCATCGTGCTGAGAACCCTCTCGTTTTCAAAACTTTGCTCTTTCAAGAAATTTAACGCATCCACATATGCCGGGGTCGGTTCTGATTTCGATAGTTTTGTTGCATATAGGATGGTCGTGAACATTATGCTGCATACTATGAGCAAAAGAGTCACTTTCTTTATTATCTGTATGGACCATTTCCTCTTTGTAAGATATATGAAAGCGAACCCAGCGTATACGACTAAGATGAAGTTCACGTACGCTTTCAGGGTAGTATTGAATACTGAAAGCCCGAACATGATGATTATAAGAATATAGACCAGGAGATTCTTGAGCCCTTTGTCCCATAACAGTATCATTCCTATTAATGTCAGCACTATGCTTGAGAAAGAGAACCCTGCCTCTGCACCGATGTCAGTTATCAATTTAGACTTCTCTATAGGTATTCTCGTTACAGAATATCCTAGATAATTGTTCAACAATATGGCCGCAATGAATGATACGATGCCCAGTATCAGCACTATCCTGTAATTGGAATAATTTTTTGCTGTCAAGAGAACATATAACAATATCAGTATCATCGCTATTAATGAACTGTAGAAATCGATGAAAGGTATCAATACTAAAGGAATGGCAGAGATAACGTATCTCTTCGAGGCTATGAAGTAAATTGTTAATAATGACAATATTATGGTGAAAGCAAAATATTTCAGGTCCAAGAATGTGTATAGGAATATAGGGCTGCTTATGAGTATCAATGTTATCGCTGTTATGTTCTTTTCGCTTATATTGTGCTTTTTCATTATCATAAATGCCAATCCCACACACAATATCCCGGATAGTAGCGGTATTATCTTATTGAAAAGCACATTGTCTTGATTGAAAACATTGAATATGCTTAAAGGCATCGTCCTGTCCTGCAATTGATCTTGACCAGAGACCCTCGCATTATAGTATGCCTCGCTGTTTATCATGTATGGGTTGCCCTGGAATGTCCTGAATGCATAGGGTGAGAGTATTAATGCCCCCGCCAATAGCAATATCAAGAGTGTTTTTGTGTTATCGTTCATTTTTTTACCTTATTTTGCATGATCATGCTTAATCGCTTTCTTCTACCCTGCATTTATTCATATAAATGCTCGAATTTTGCGAGTAGAATATCTTTTCAAAGCATTCGTTCCCTATATTCCCTATATATGAAAGCTCCTGTATCCCATATTTTTCCCTGGCTTCATCCGTGAGCAATATGTACTTCGCATTATACATGTTTAAAGTTGATACTGCTTCTATCTGGAATTGAGCGGTATATATCTTATCCAGATCGTCAAGTCTTTGGTCGATGTTCTGTGTCAAGAGGAAGTTTTCATCCATTATGTTCTTCCTTTTGGCATAATAATTTATCAAGTATCCTTCCTCTAATGTTCCTGCAACCGTCGATGTCTTCTTCGTGTTCTGCTCTGCCCATTCTAAGACTATTATATCTTCTAATTCTGGCGTATTTTTTGATTTTTCCATTCCGAGATATATGGATGGGAGTATTGAAGTTATGACGAATAATGCGACGAATGTTATTAGGAAAACTTTCTCGTATTTGTGGAGTTTTGTCTTCTCTACGAAATTGGTGGTCTTTCTTAGTGCGAATGCAGATATTATTACCAATGTTATGCTCAAGAGCATTATTGAAGTCACTATATTCAGCAGCCTGAACCACATCAATAGGAATACCGATATGCCGAATCCCGTCAGTAACATAACTTCCTTGTTTCTTTCCTCCTGGAATGCAAGGTAGAATCCATAGAGGCCAAGAAGCAATGGTATTATGCTTATTGTGTAGAATGCTTCTAGCAGCGTCAATTTATTGAAGAATCCTGTTATTATCTCTGTAGGCATATTCTGCCATATCACGAGGAAACCATGGCTCAGGAATGCATTCTTGAATATCAACAGATTGACCCAAAATGTAAGGAATGCAAAGAACAGGATTATCTCCAGCTCCTTCATCTCTATATGATGGTTCTCCAATTTCAATAGCAACAGATAGAATAGCAACCCTATTATTAGTATCAATGCCAATGGTGTCGTCAGCACCAGAAGGAATATCAATATCAATGCATAATCGACATATTTTTTCTCATTTATCCTGAATATGCAATAAACTATGCTGAAGACCAAAAGGGTCGATAGGTAATCGATGCTTATCCTGTTTATGTCAAAGAACATTATAGGTATGAATCCTGACATGAAGCTTGTCAACAGGCTTATCTTAGGGCTTTTCGTTATCTTTAAGGCCATGAAATATGTCAGTATGACCATCAATGCTACGAATATATTAGGTATTATCTTTGCTGCGATGTCATCAGGCATGAATAGGCTGAAGAGCGCTAAAACGTAATAATGCAACGGCGCAAACAATTGCGATTTTCCACCATAGCTTAATGGGTCATTGAAAAGTGGAAGTCCTGTATCTTTTATGTTCTCTACTTGTTTCAGGCTGAAATATGCCTCATAATTGAAGAATTGCGTCTGGAACGCTATGATCAGCCTTATGGCCAATACTAATAAGAATATTATCGCAACCCAAAATTCTTGGCTCTTGAACAGCTTCTTAAAACCCATGATTCCAGGGAGGATTTAAGCTTTAAAAGGGTTATGGTTTATTTATAGAAATTAATGCGAGATTTGTCTTTTCTATCTTTTTATATAGCTGAAGAACATCAGAATGATAAATAGGGAGAGCAGTGTTATAAGCAATATGTTTATCTGATATAACAAAACACTTAATGGATTATCATAGAATATTATTACTTTGAATGTTTCTAGCCCCAGGTTTGTCGGTGAGTGCTGTGCAATCTGCCCGGCGATTGTGCTCATGCGTTCTATAGGCAGTACGAACCCTGAGAAGAACGTGAACAGGACCAGCAGGAAGGTCATTATAAGGAGGGTTATTGATTCTTTCCTTATTATCTGTGAGAGTATCATGCCTAGGAATATGAATGCGCTGGCCACCAAAATTATCATAAAAACAATCGGCAGTATGTTTGAAAATATCTCGAGCTCAAATAACAATTCTCCTACCGCCAGTATGCAAAGCATAGGTATGAGGACTATGAACAATGAAGAGATATATATTGAGAATATCTCAGAGATAATTACTCCCTTCACCAGGCTTATCCTGTTGTTTGCAGGGGAATTTATGTAACTCAATGTTATGAATGTGGAGATTATCAATGATAGAAATAAAAGTATTAGAAAGACTACCGTAGGGTATATTGTCTGCAATCCTAATAGGCTTATCCCTTCAGATAACTCTTTTGCGGATGAGTCCTCCGTAATATTCTCTTTTGTCTCGTTCTTCTGTTTTATTTCCGGGACATAAGTCGGCAGGCTTTGCACGATGAATGGGTTTATTATGTCCTCAGGGTTTATGCTTGATAAGGACCTGAAATTTTGTGATATCCCTTGTATAGAAGAATCGGCCTTTTGCAGCAGGCCCTTGTAGGTGGTAAGCTCTTTTTTTGTAGTTTCCAAATCCGACACCTCTGAATCTATATCTCGGACATATTGTTGGCTTCTTTGGCTAGTATATTCGTATGATGATAGTTTTGAATCAAATTCATAGAATTTGTAGTTCGCTTCTGAATTATATTGGTATATTTTTTGTCTTGCCTCATAGTTTCTCTCTCTCATTTGGTTTATGTAACTATATTGTGTAGAATCATTGACTGGAAAATTGTTTATCAAATTCTCTATCTCATTAGTTGATGAGATGGCGTCATCGTAGAAATCATCCTTTTCATCTTCCATTTCGTTTTTCGTCGCCCTTGCTTCGTCTATATCTTGATCCATAGAATAGATGGTGTCTCTGAGGTCCGATTGTACTTGCCTAAGTTTTTGCTGCGATTGACTTATGTCCAATATATACATGTCTATTTTGTTGTTATATGTAGTAAAATTTGACCTGAATGAATCGACATTGTCTGCTGTTTGTCCAAAATTTCCAAGTATATTGGATGTCATCTGAGTGGATTGTCGGTCTTGAAACATATCTATCGTGAATTGTATGCGTTCTATTACTTGCCATATTATGGGCTCTCTCGTATTGTCATAGTATATATTGAGCTGCAGTTTTACTCCGGTATTTCTCATCTCCAGACATAGATATTGCTTATATTTTTTTATGTCTTGTATGCAACTGTCCAAGTCGTTATATTCTGTGAGCTTTAAGAAAGAGAAATAGCTATCCTTGTATTGTGTGATATTCATTTCTTGGATGTTCCCTATTATCCCGGCTGAAACCGGATGCATACCTTTTGTGCTGAATGAGATGAATATTATTATAATCAGCAAGAATGGTGCGAGTATGAGCAGGATTATGGATTCCTTATTTCTCAGGAACGTCTTTATTATGGCTTTTATAAGTGTTATCAGTATCATTTTAGTTTTCAATAATCAGGTCCTGTGTGAACAGTTGCTCTAAGTAATCCTCCAGTTTGAGCTTGCTTTTCTTGAGCACTTCTTGTATATGCGCAGAATCGTAATACTTGCCAGATTCGACAAGTCCAAATGTGTTGCAGTATTTTTGTATGTCACCGAGGATATGGCTGCATATTATTATTATTTTGCCAGAGGCAGCCAAATCTTTCAACTTTTGCCAGATGAATTTTTGCAATGATATATCGAGGCCATTGAATGGCTCGTCAAGTATTATCACATCAGGATTGTGTATGAGTGTTATTGCGATGTCTGCACGTTTTTGCATCCCTCCTGACATTTCAATTATCCTTTTTTTTATATGTTTTTCAAGATCCAGCATTCTGATTATTGGCCTCATATTCGTGTCTATTTGTTGTTTGGAAAGGCCATAAAGCTTTCCAAAGGTGTAAAGGTTCTCCTCTAATGTCAAAAGTGGGAACAAGGAATTGTCTTGTGGGGAGTATCCTACGCTTTTGTTTAGGCTGGTTTTTTTCCCATCTATGCTAAAATCTATACCCCCATCAGTTATCCTGATTTTTCCTAATATTGCTTTTATAAGTGTGGACTTGCCTGAACCCGATCTTCCGACGAGCCCAAGAATATCTCCATTGCGTAGGCTTAGGGAAATGTTAGAAACGCTGAATTTTCCTATCTTTATAGAAAGATTTCTCACCTCAAGCACACAATAATTCATTGTCCTAATATTAATAATTTGATTTATATAGTTTCTCTTATTATACTAGGTAGTATGTTGTCTTTCAAATAAATTTTTAAAATCCCAATCACTATCCGTATCATGCGTATATCTTCAGGTGTGGATTTTGTGGATAAGCTGCTTGATGGCGGTTTTGAGAATGATGTCATCACGACTATTTATGGGCCGCCTGGCGCTGGGAAGACTAATTTCTGCCTGCTTGCGATGGCGAACCTGCCTGAGAAGAAGATACTTTATGTCGATACTGAGGCAAGTTTCAGCTTAGCCCGTTTCAAGCAGGTATGTCCGAATTATGAGGAAGTCCTTGAACGGACTGTTTTCTTGACACCTACGACTTATTCTGAGCAGAAGGATGCCTTTGAGTTCATGAAGAAGAGTGTCGATGAAAAGTTCGGATTGATAATAGTCGATAGTATAGCCTCTTTGTATCGTCTTGAACTCGGGGTCAGCAACGATGTACAGAATGTCAATCGCGAATTGAGCCTGCACATGGCCCTTCTTACTGAGATTGCACGTAAGAAAAGGATTCCTGTAATAATGACGAATCAAGTATATGCAGACATGGATGACAGGGATAAAGTTAAGACAGTCGGTGGTGATGTGACTAAGTATTGGTCGCGCGTCTTGCTTGAAATACAGAAAATGAAAGGCGACTTGCGAAAGATAACGATAGTCAAGCATCGATCTATTAAAGAAGGCAATTTCTCTGTGTTCAGGATAGTGCAGGATGGATTGGAAGAGATCAAAGGATGATTATAATTTTTTTTTCATCTGTATGGTTATTGGCTTGAATCCCCATTTCTTATATATGTTTATGGATCTTTTAT
>CAZQDS010000046.1:0-8334 GCA_964591655.1 uncultured Methanosarcinales archaeon | reverse complement strand
GTGTGGCCCTCCTTTTCGTCTTTCCGCAGTTGACCCTCTACCTTCCCTCGGTGCTCATGAAATAAGTCGCAGCGTCTATCACCCGCTCCGCCGGGGCTTTTCGGGGTTCCCATGAGGGTTGAGGCCGAAAACGACAGCGCGCGTGCACGGGACCGGAAGGATGTGTATATTTTCTACACAGACTAACGGCCCTATTATCGGGCCTCTTCCTGCCTCGTCGATTCCTGCTATGAATGCCATGATAAAAAAACTGAACGGATTGTTTAATAAATTTTATGATAATGACTGAAAAGAAAAAATAAACAAAATATTTATAAACTAATCAGTAGTAACAATATTATGGTGTTGTATTTCAAGAAGAAAGAGCTAGCGCTTGAAGAGCCGCTCGCAGGAACTAAGGAGGTATCGATAGATTCAAAACTAAGGATATATCTCCCACAACAATATGTCGACATAATAGAAAAGACAGACAACAGCAAGGAATATTATTTCTATAAAGACACGATACTCCTGCCGAAAATACTCTTAGATACCGGAACCATAAACAGGGAAGATTATCCTTCATTCCAAAAGAAAGAGATGGACAAGCGAAACAGGATAGCACTCCCCAGCAGATATATAGGCATGAATAAGGTTTTCATATATGGATGCGGTGACTTCATGATGCTGCAAACTGAAAAAGTGGATCAGCCAGCGGAATTTCTGAAAATAAATTATGGATTATCACAATAATATCCCTTTCAATTCCTCAACATTCTTTGACATCACAATCTTTCTTCTTATATCTGCTCCACCAACCATGCCTTTTGTGTAATCCATAGCGTGGTCCTTTATCCTTGCATATGATATATTATAATCCTTCGCGTATTCTAAGTATTTGAAGAAATAGGATATTCTCTCTGCATCACTCAATTTCGTATATTTTCCATGTTCAAAATAATCATTCAATTGCCTGAAGATGTATGGATTGCCCTGTGATGCCCTGCCTATCATCACATAATCACAACCTGTCTTATTGAACATCTCTTTCGCATCCTCTGGTCTTGTTATGTCACCATTCCCTACAACTGGAATTGAAACAGATTCCTTTAATTCTTTAATCCATTCCCATTTTGCGTTTCCAGAATATCCTTGCTTCAATGTCCTTGCATGCAATGCAATCATAGAAACGCCTGACTCTTCTGCAATCTTCGCGATATTCTTGAACAGGTAGCATGAATCATCACTTATGCCCGCACGTACTTTAAGCGTCACTGGTTTATCTACTGCCTTTACTAATTCAGTGAATAGCTTCCTTACATGCTCAGGCTTCTCAAGCAATGCGGCACCTGCCTGCTGTGCAGTTATATGATCAGCAGGGCATCCCATATTATAATCTATTATATCAAAGTATGGCTCGACTATCTTTGCTGCCTTCACTGTCTTCTCTATGTCAAAGCCAAACAATTGTATGCCTCTAGGAGACTCTTTATCAGAGAATTCGACGAATTCCCTTATGTCACCGACACTCCCTTTATGCGCCACTGCATGGACACTCGTCAATTCAGTCGTCGTCAAGCCTGCGCCTAATTCAGAACACAGCAATCTAAATGCAGGATCAGTAATCCCGGACATAGGTGCAAGGAAGAATTTTGATTTGAAGGAAGGGAGTTTAACCATAAAAGGAGAGAAAATACCTCATATTATTAATTTTTTGATGTTTCGAATATTAGAAAAACCGATTTCTTTATTCCACTTCTCTAATTGTTTCTTACCATTCATTTGTATACGCATCTTACCTTTTCCAATATCGTATACTCTAAATTTAAAACCATACATTCCAAGTAATTCTATAAATTGATTTTTCATAGGTGAGGGCATTATCTTCATTTCTAATCGAGGATACATAACACCATTGTTGTTTGTAACCACTAAACTTCCATCAGTATCAAAATATCCTCTCAAAACATATTTCCCTAATCGTTTATTCATGAACTGATTTGGAATAATCGCCCTATCCCATTTAGGAGAAGTTATAAAACCAGAAGTAATAAATTTTCTAATAACAATTCTCTTAAAACATAATAAATCTAGTGCATTTTCGTTTTTTCGTATTTTAATTGTTAATTCACTTCCAGTCAATATGTTGAATAACTTCTGCACATATTTAGCGTATTCAATCTCATTAGAATTCAAAGTAATTTGTAACCTATAATGATTTATTTTAGAATATACACTTATAGAACCATCACCAAGCAGTATTCCTGTCAATTCAGCAAAGTATTTATCAGCATTCATTAATACAGAATAGTCCTGCACGTTATTATCCTTTGCGCCTGAATGTCCAGTGAGTGAAGTGATTTGTTTCATAATAAACTGGAAACAAATCACGAGAACGAATAACATAAAAAAAAGAAAAATATAGCGGGGATCAGATTTGAATTCACCGATCAGGACGCATTCGCGTCACAACCTCTGATGACCTCAGGGTTATGAGCCTTTCGCGACCCTTTTTATAGGGTCTCTGCGAGCACTCCTGTCTGCTCTACCCCGCTATATCTGAAGAGAAAAAAACCTTATTTAAAAAGCTTGTCAAAAACAAAGAAGAAATATATTATCAAAAAAATAATCCATTCTCAGGGATTCGATGATGTCCATTAATATCAACTCAGAATTTGTGTTTTCTATACTTAAATTTCTTGTTATAATCCTGATGGTCAAAGATATCTATGACTACTGCGATAACTTTGACTTCTTTACCTTTTATTGTATATATCATGCGCCAATATCCTGAAAGATTTACTTTCCATAAGTTGTCTGCATCATATGCAAGAATATATTCTTCTGGAATAAGATTCTTAGGCACTTGTATTCCATAAGAAGGATCTTCTCTCAATAAAATAATTTTTTCTTTGATAGACCTGAATAACGTCTTCTGAAAATGTTTGGCATTTATAGAATCTTTCTCTATGGTTGTTTTTAATCTTTCAAAGAAATCTTTTGCTTCTCCTGTAAGAACAACTTCAACTTCCTTTCCATGATAACTCATACTTTCAAGCCTTCTCTAATGGCCTTGTCGAGTTTTGGACTCTCATTATGAATCCAAACAATTCCCTTGCGGCCGTCTAAGATCTTGCCACTATCCTCTAAATATTTGAGTACAACATTCAATGTCTGATGCATGACTTTTTTCCCTAGTTTCCTCTTTAACTGCTCTCGCGTCATTGCAAGATTTGCCTTCTTCAATACATCTTCTATCATCAATACTGTCCTCAAACTTGGATAGTGCAATACCTTCAAAACAACCACCTTTTTATATAAATTTATACATATAAGTATATACTTTTATATAAATATTATGGTTTGCTTTGAAGCAATAAGAATAATATGGAATTCTTTATCTGCCTTTCTATGATCTTTTCGGAAGATATAAGGGATTTATCGCAAATCATCCAATGGACTTTTAACATTGATAGCGGATTTTGTTGTATGTAGATAAACCATTGTCGTCTCGACACTTATATGTCCAAGCAATGATTGCACAGCCGTAATACCATAACCATCCTCAATCAAGTGCGTGGCAAACGAATGCCTGAATGTATGTGGGTGGACATCTTTTTTGACTCCAGAATTTCTACATGCCCTCTTTATTATCTCCTGTACGCTTCGTATGCTATAATGTGCCCCCTTATTTCCCATAAACAGGTAATAAGCTCCGAAATAATTCCTTAATTCTTCAGATAATGATTTTGGCAGTATGAACATCCTATCCTTTCCACCCTTCCCATTCCTCACATAACCTACAAGATTCTGTAAATCAATATCGTCAGGCCTTAATCTTACCACTTCTGACACCCTCAATCCTGCACCATACATCAATGAAATAACTAGTTTCTGTTTAGGATTGGCTATGGCATCAATAATCTTCCTGACTTCCTCTTTTGTCAGGCATCCCGGCAATCTCTTCGGTCTCTTCGCATATCTTAATCCTAGATGCATATTCTTATGCAGGACTTCGACCATCATAAATCTTAGAGCAGCATGCACAACATTTATTGTATTGCCGGGACTATTCTTATATTTCTCCAAAAACAATCTAATATCCTTCTTTGATATCCTCTTATGGTCAGGATGCCTCTCCAAGAAATGCCTGATAAAAAGCAGGTATGTATCCCTAGTTTTCGGACTCAGGCGTCTAAACTCCATCTCTTCTCTACATACCTCTAGAACATCCATGAATGCGACAACAATTCGTGATTAATATGCCTTACCCATAGAATTTCGTAAATCCTCCACCATAGACCGTAAATCTTTCAAATCGACCTAAGCAATATTGCGTTTTAAACCCCTTAAAACGCAACCAATATTATGCTTCGCATAAAAAGGATTAATATCAATAGCGCCAATTTTAAAATAACGAACAACGATTTTATAGGCGCTACTCTGCGGATTCCTACGGAATCCTTGCCTCACTTCGTTCGGGATATTAACATCGATTAGTTTCAATTCGGGTTCTGTTTTTCCACAAAATATAAATACTTAGTATAAATATACTCCATTGGTGATAATCATGAATAAACTCGAATTCATAATTTATTGCGGAATAGGCGGTTTCAGTCCATTCTCATTATTCAAGGATGGTCAAGGATGGTATCCATCACCAGTACCTAAATACTAATTTTTTCTCTTTTAAAACAGAACCCGAACTTTCTCGAGCCTCTGGCTCTCGAACCGCACACCTCTGACTCACTATCGTTCGTCGAGGTGCGGGAAACTAACAGTGATTAATATCAATAGCGCCAATTTTAAAATAACGAACAACGATTTTAAAGGCGCTACTCTTCGTCGCTTCGCTCCTCGCCTCACTCCCTATCGGTCGTTCGGGATATTAACATCGATTATGCTCAATTGCGAGGGTCGGCTACTTACATTCAGCGTATTGTATAAGAATTATCTGAGGAATATCCATCCACATATCAGTTGGTTTCTCGACAGAATTATTTTTATATCTAAAATATGGCATTGTTAATTGACTATTTCCTTTAATAATTACTCCTTCTTCAAAAGTTAGTCCATCTACCATAGATACTATGCTTTCTAATGGTGCCGTTAGTCCATTGGCATCCATATTTCTCCATATATTCACCTTTCTGCCTTGAGTTGTATCATCAACTCTTATTCTATAATCTGCTCCAAAAGATACTCCTCTAATAAATACTGTAGATTTATCTGGCAATTCTCTCAAATCCACACGATCAACTTTATGACATTCTCTGTTTTCATCTAACTCTGGAGAAATATATTCTTGATTAGGTAAAAATGATTCTTGAACTCTATGAAGATATTCGTATAATTCTTTTACTGAACCTAATTCTTTTCTCATATCATCCAGAATAGAATTAATATTTATAAATTTTTCGTTATTTTACTACTAATTAGTTACTATATACGCCGACCCTCGCAACTCGAAATTTTTGCCTTCGGCACCGCTGCACTAAAATTTCGTCTTCATTTCATTCAGAGAGCCTAACATCGATTAGGCACAATAAAGTCAGGGCGTTTTCTGAAGATTTATAAATTCCATTGTTTCTCTTATGTGTATGAAACACGGTTTTGATATTAATCTTATTCAGGGCGACGGTTACTTAATTATTCCTGTTTCTATGGCACGTATTGCTTCTGGTCAAACTCCTGAAGACACTTATGCTATCTTCGACTATTTTGCTAAGAAATTGGCGATATTCTCAAATGATGTTGTAATTTTATATACGAGTGGTTTGTATTTCAACGCAGAAGACATATCTCATGAACAACGTGTAAAGTTTAACCAGAAAGTGATTCAGCATGCTTCAGCTTTGAGAAAATTAATTGATAATAAAAAGCAATACATGCCGAATGCATTCCATTATCTCCCAATAGATTATGTTATCCTAAATTCTAAAGATTTCGGATTATTTTTTAATATTCTGAAGAAGAGAGAAAAAGAAGATCAAAAATTCAGAGAATGTATAAAGAATGACATGGGTGACAGGAAATACACTGAAGCAAACGTGAATTTTATTCTCGAAGAAGTAACCGTCGCTCACATAATTAAACAGCGATTGGTAGAATTTCCTCGAACACTCGTTAGAAATGATGTTTGGAGATTGATTGCATATCCGGGTTTACATATGGAATCTGATGCATACCAATGGAAAAATAAAATTCTACCCCAAAATGATAAGATAAATCCCTATGCGGGAACGCAATATAATTTTGATACGAAGAAACTATCTGTTTTCGACGATCTCTGAACGCCCGGACTTTACTTCTCCGCTCCTCGCTTCGCTGCGGTGCTCGACCCTCACTTCGTTTATTGACTTCGTCATAAACTCCATTCAGGGTGCCTAACATTGATTAGTTTCAATAATTTTTAGTGGCTAAACGACGATGGAGAGGGGGACATTTCGACGACGGACGAAAACGCATTATGGAAGAATCCTTTAAGTCCGTTTGATAGATATTCGGCCTCACCTAAATGATTAAATTTTTATATACGGAGGCTATTATTTATTTTAAGATGCCGAAGAAAAATTCGAAAAACAATTGGCGAGTTTGGTTGATTGTAATTTTAATTATTTTAGGAGTTCTTTGGTTTTTTGGTATTTTCTCGAATGATTCTGGAGAAAAACGATTAAAAGAAAAATATGATGTTTTAGAGTACTTGTGTTATGATAGTTTCGGCAGTGTTGAGATGAAATCTTTAGGCAATAGAGAAGATCAAATTAGAGACGCACTTTCTTCCTTGTATCAAGATTGTCACGATTCGGAAAGATACTCTATAACCATTTTAGAATCGACAAAAGAATGTTTTTACTCTTTTAATGGAGAAGTTATAAGAATTGTGTACGATCATGTGGGAGAAGATAATTTCGTTATTCCGGAATCAAGTAAGAAAATTATTGAATCAGATGATCAATTCTCTTTTTGGAAAATCTTTGCAAAAGCATCTTATGAGTTTGAAATGAAAAATGACATCTCAAATATGACAGGTTACCAATTTATGTTATCTTCATCATATAAGGATTATCTTGAAAATGGAATGACTAGATCAACATTATATTCTATTATGGCATATGAGATGGATTTTCCAGATAAATGTAAATAAGATTAAAGAAAAATGAATCAAGTGATTTTAGGTCTGATTTTTGATATAGTCGGAGTTCTTATTATTACTATCACTGAAATTATAAATCCTGTTCATAGCAGAAGAGAAGATGTAAAGTGGTGGGATAAGAGAAGATATGGGTGGAGTAGTTGGAGACCATTTTATAAGAATACTCAAACTTTAAAATGGATAATAAAATGGAATCATAGAGGTTATTTTCAAGGCATAATCCCTCCAAAAATTCAACTAACAGTCTCTGGCTTGCTATTAATATTAATTGGATTTATATTACAGATATAATACTATCTATCCCGCTCTTCATTTAGAAAAAATAATTAGAACTTTCTCTAACGACTAACTAAAACGATGACGAAATGTCCCCCAGATGTTTGTTCTTGATTGCTCACCTTGTTCGCTGGATTAAACGACGAGCCACTAAAAATTACTCTTCGTCGCTTCGCTCCTCGCCTCAGCTTCGCTTCGGGAAACTAACAAGGATTATATTCAATAATTTCAGAGGCTACGAACTAGAGAGGGGCAATTATTCGTAAAAATTATATATTAAAGTAAATAAGTTACTATTATGCCGTCAAAATTTGAAATTGACTTTTTGGAAGATTATAGTAAAGAATCTTTAATCAAAGAACTCCAACGCATTCAAAAAATTGTAGGGGATAAATCAGTTACCAAATCAGATATAGATAAACATGGTAAAGCTGTTTGGGGAACATATTTCAGAAAATTTGGCTCTTTTTCCAATGCGCTTCTTGAAGCAGGATTAAAACCAAGTAGAAGAGTCAATGTTAGCGAGAAAGAATTAATCAATGCTGTCATTGATGTTTGGACAAAAACATTAGAAAAAGAAGGAAGACGACCTTTTGCTTCCGACTTAAAAAAATATGATATTCCTTATAGTGAAGATACTTATCGAAGAAGGTTTGGAAGCTGGAAAAAGGCATTAATTTTGGCATATAAATCTGTTGACAAACCCGAAACATTAAATCCGAAAACAGAAATATCATATGATAAACCAACTCCAAAAAATATTCGAGAAGAAATATCAATAAGGAGAAGATTTCTAGTTTTCAAAAGAGACCAATTCTCATGTGTTATGTGTGGTCGTTCAGGAGTCGGTGTTAAATTAGAAGTAGACCATAAGATACCAATATCAAAATGTGGAACTAATAATATTGACAATCTCCAAACAT
>CAZQDS010000045.1:0-8406 GCA_964591655.1 uncultured Methanosarcinales archaeon | reverse complement strand
GAAAAATGCTCTAAGCGCTTATAATAAAGATGTCTTCTTGCATTATGTATATGCCTGTACGCATCTAACTTGGCCTTGACATGTGATAATTTTTTGGCAGCGGCATCACTAGCATTGCTCGCGCCTGGCAATGCCCTCACGGTTTCATTGTACACTGAGCGTGCACGTTCATAATCCATCATGTTTATTACTGAATTGCAGTATTCGATTTTCCTGATAATCACTTCAGGCAACGTATCATCTAAAGCATTATTTTTTTTGGCATAATCTGGATATTTAGATTTTTCATTTTTTGGGGCCACATAATTTTTTTTGATATTCTCTGCCTCAACATAATTTTTGTTCTGGACATGATTATGGACATGATTAATGGGACTATTCGACCGAACAAATGAAGGGCGTGGAGAGCCTGCAGGGCCTGCTTGGATTGAAACACCTCGATTTACAGGACCGGAATTGCTTGCCCTATAATCTATTATCCGATGTCTTTTCACACGGTCCTTGTCTTGCTTCTCTAAGACAACAAAATAGTATGCTCCAAGGACTATGATCAACCCTACTCCTATAACTATAATCCAATGTATGGGAGAAAGATCAGACAACACGACGCTCTCAAATGATAACATCCCGGTTATCTTATCATCACCTATCTTGAAATCAGGCTCTTCTAGGATGATCGTCCGTATATTCTTTAGTGAAGTCAGAGGAACAGAATTATCGACAATATAGTATAATTCGGCCGATTCGAATGAGTCGTAATCCCACTTAACGACCGGATCGTCCTTTACTATCTCTGGTTCTGAGACCTTTATGTAATATATGTCTGATGCGGTATTCTCGACCTCTTTCGGTATTATCTCTATTAAGCTTATATTTTTTAATTCTCTTGATGAATGTATCGTCTTGTATATGAGGGTTCTCCTCTCATAATTCTCTTGGTTCAAGTTCCTGATCTTAAAGGATATAGACTCTGTTTTCACAATAACCTGGTCTTGGAGATATTTATTGCGAGCGATATACTCTTTTAATTGCGATTTTGAAACATTAATGCCCTCAATCACGTGCATTATTGCAGACTCCACATCTGTTTCCTGTGTTATCTGCTCGAAACTTCCTTTTTCCTCTATTATAAGCTCTTCCATTACCGAACTTTGTGCCTTAATCGCATCAAGCTTCAACTTATTCAATTTGACCTCTAAATCCGATTGCGTAAGATCCTGTTTTTTCAGGTCCCTGAGTTGAGATAATATGCTTTCAATGGAGGATTTAGAATTCTTTATTTTTGAGTCCAGTTCCAGCAAAGCGATTATCTTCAATGAAGTTACATCCGTAATCTCATCGAGCCTTTTCTGCATCGATTCTATATCCAAAAGCATTATCTCAAGTTCAGAAATCTTTTCATCCACCAGACCATATAATTGCGAATCCAAATGTTTCTCTTGAGGTACGATTTCTCCGGTGTCCTCATCCATATAACCTGTCTCTCCATAGAAATCTAAAGGCGCCGCCATCTGCACTTCTTCGCTTAAAGGCCCTTCATTGCCCGCCTTATCCTGCGCCACGACCATATAAGCATAAGTCTCCCCAGGGACGATATCATCATCGATGAATTCTGTCCTGTCAGTGCTCTTCAGATAGTCATTCTTGTTTACAGAATCCCCTTCTGAGCGGTATATCTTAAAATTTTCAAAATCCTCATCTTCATAAAACCAAGATATCAATATATGGTCTTCCTCCAATTCCGCCTTGATCCCTGTAACTTGTAAAGGCTTCACTGTATCCACTAAGAATATCTCTCCGTCCGTTATTATGTTGCCTGTCAATCCGTTGAAATCTGTTCCAGAAAACTTGAATGCCCCGACTTTATTTCCCGTGTTTTCTTCTATTATTAAATATCCTTTCCATACTGTCCCGCTTCCTGTTAATGATATGGTTCTTTGCGTATTTTCATTATTGAAGATATAGTAAAGAGAAGGGCTGTTTTGTACCTCTTTAGAAGTTTTTAACGTTATTGCATGTACGCCTTGCCTTAATGGGCCTGATTTTTCCATCGATATTGTTGCTGTCGGCCTCGTCGATATCACAGCATTCAATGAATCATAGGATACCAGTCCATTATCAGATACGCAAGCAACATAAACCTTCTGGATGCCCTCTGCCAGCCCATTGATTTTTACATTATGGAGCATGGCGTTTGTTGTGGAAAATATATCCATCGATTCAAAATCCTCCTCTTGAAACGAATATCTGCATTCAGCCTCATACTCTGTCGTGGCAGTAATATGCAATCCATTAATCTGGTCTACCGTATAAGAAAGAGACAGTATATTTACAGGGTTTGCAAAAACCGTAAATGGTACATCTTCTGAAGAAGAGTCAAAATCATTCTCACAGGCTATATTGACGGCATGCTCCCCGTCTTCCAATAGTATAGATCCCATGAATAATTGCTTTGTCAAGGTGATGTTGGAACTATTGGAATAGTTTTGTTTCGATAATACGCCATCGTTACCAGAAACCGAGTAACTGCATACTGTATCTGCATATTGGTTTATGGACACCATTATCGATATATTATTGTCAAAATACACCTCTTCCTCAGGGCTTATAACCTCTAATATCAGCGGCACATTCAGAACCTCTATCGTTATGTTGACCAAGCCAGAACTTTCGTCGTCAAACGCCACAAGGGTGTAATCATAGGTACCCTCGGAGCCATAATCTGTTTTTTCCTCATGGCTATTGTTCTGGGCCACCAAGACACCACCATTATATATTTCATAAGAGACGTTGCTTGTGTTGCTTATTGCATTAAAAGTTATATTGATATAATCGAATTCCGATATTACGGGTTGAAATTCTATATCGGTGATGCTTACTTTTGCATTAGCAAATGCAGGAAGCGATAATGAAAATAACGATGAAAATATCAATACCGATAAATAGAATAGCGACATATTCGATTTCCGACACGCGTTTCTTTTTTTCATCATGGTTTTTCTTGGACTAATAAGTATCTTGAGCCGTCCTAAAAAACAATCTTCGGATGCCATTTTTCAAAGACCGGGGGCGTATGCAAATGCATGGTCAATATTATTGTATAATCGCATGCATCTGCAGATTCATTTGATATTCTTAATTTTCCCAAGCACAGACTGGTCTTTCTCTATCGCATCCCGTATTGCCTTGTCGAGATATTCATTCAAGGTCATGTCTTTCAGGACAGCTATAACTTTCGCTTTTGTGTGCGTTTCATCATTTAGCTGTATATTAACTCTTTTCGTCTTGTTCATTTTTAACCATAAAAGTATACAAAAAAGTATACCTAAATCACTTTTATTACATTTATGATATAATTGATTTATATATTTTACTATTTTTTATCATTAATATCATATTTATCATAAATATGATGAAAGAAGGGAAAAAAGCAAGAAAAAAAAAGAAAAAACACCACAAACATGAAAAAAAGCGATAAGACGGATAAGGAAAAACAAAAAACATCAATTCAGGGGAAAATATTTAAAGAACTGCGCAACAACAAAACAATGGAAAACTATTTCAAAGAAAGAAAAACAAAAATCGTATGCACTCTCGGACCAAGCTCAGAAGACATTTCAGACATAAGAAAAATGCACGAAAAGGGAATGGACATAGCAAGGCTAAATTTTTCTCATGGGACACACGAATACCATAAAAAAATAATCGAATCGATAAAACAAATAAACAAAGATATAAAAATACCAATAGGCATAATATTGGATACGAAAGGACCAGAGATCAGAATCGGCACATTCAAGGAGCCGACATATCTAGAAGAAGGCTCTGAAATAATCTTGACAACAGAAGACATAGAGTTCTGCGATGAGAGAAGAATATCTGTATCATATAAGAATTTACCATATATACTGGAGGTCGGAGATCTCATATATATTTCAGACGGCACAATAGAGCTCAAGGTAATTTCAGTCGACAGCCAAGACATAAAATGCACGGTTCTTATAGGAGGAGAAGTTAACACAAGAAAAAACGTGAATATCCCTGGAATAAAAATCGATCTGCCGGCCATTTCAAGGCAGGACGAAGAAGATATTGAGTTCGGCTTGTCTAATGATATTGATTTCATCGCACAATCATTCGTGAAGACTCCAGATGATGTGTTGAAGCTTAGAGAATTTCTCAGAAAAAGAGACAAACAACATGTCCACATAATAGCAAAAATAGAATCCGTGCAAGCACTGGAAAATCTAGATGCAATAATAAAAGTTTCAGATGGCATAATGATTGCGAGAGGGGACTTGGGAGTACAAATACCTATAGAGAACATACCTGCAGTCCAGAAGAATATAATAAAAAAATGCAATATCCATGGGAAACCAGTCATTACAGCGACACAGATGCTTGAATCCATGACAAAAAACCCTCGGCCGACAAGAGCGGAAGCGACAGATGTGGCAAACGCAATACTGGACGGCACAGATGCAATAATGCTGTCGGGAGAAACAGCCTCAGGCAAATACCCTTTAAGGGCCATAGAAATAATGGACAAACTATCCAAGAAGACCGAGCAAACACTCAAACACATAAAAATAGCTACATGGGTAGAAGAAAGCGAAAAGGAGTATAAGCTCACTATAACAGATTCTTTGAGCAAGTCAGTATGCGAAACTGCAAAGGATCTTGAAGCAGCAGCTATAGTGACATGCACGTCAAGTGGACACACGGCCAGGCAGATATCGAGACACAGGCCTACAACCCCTATAATAGCAGTCACGCCTAATGAAAATGAATTCAAGAAACTAGTCCTCACATGGGGCGTCACCCCTGTATTGATAGATTATCCTGAAAATACTGATGATCTTATAAACATAAGCTTACAAAAAATAAAAGAAGATAATCATGTCAAAGAATTTGATCTTATAATATGGACGGCCGGGATACCATTCAACGTCGGAGGAAACATAAACATCATGAAAATAGAGCTTGTGAGATAATACTGATAATAAGGTCATCTCATCTATCTTCAGTACGGGCGTCCTCTTTTTTTGCTGTCTCGGTCTTTTGTTCTTTCTCAACGTCCGGTTCTTCATTCTTAGAATGGGGATTCTTCTCTTCCGACTCAATCTTATCTATTTGGTCGTATAATTTCTGCTTTTCATCATATTGCTGATATAATTTCTGCAACCTTTCGAATATTTCTTTGAGTTCTGGATACCCGGAGATTCTTTTATTGAACTCAGGATCCTCCTTAAGCGTATTTATTTTATCGCAGAAATCCCTTTCTAGTTCGAAAGGATTCTTTTTCTCCCTATAATTATCATAAAGTTCCATCATCAATTTATATATCTGCTTAATCTCAGGATATTTAAACATCACATCTTTTATTTCCTCATTTTTGCTCAATTCATATAACTTATTGGAAAGAATATTTTCTTCTTCTGCAAGGACATTGTTCTCCAGATCTATCATTTTCATCAGGCTCTGATAATGCATGTCATCAAGGCGTTTTTCCTTCTCGAAATGCACGCGCTCGTTATATGCGAGATCCCTCGAAATGGCATATACGGCTAGAGGGGTGATGAATATGAATAATAGCAACAGCCAACTATAATCATAAAATATATTGGGACATAGCAAAAAGAAATAACTATAGATCAATGAACCGGCAGCCAGGAATAAAACGCTTATTATGAATATTTTTGTGATCCTTCTTTCGCCGATAATCTTTCTCGATCTGCTGAGGGCATTCAGGTTCTCGTTTTTCTTTGCTTTATTAATCATACGCTGCTCAATATAATACCGTATGCCTACAGAGATTATTATTATCAATATGAAAATCCAGAACCCTGGATTCGTGAAATCAAATTTTTTCTCGCAAACCGTCTTAGGAATTTCAAACTTAGGGATGGTTAATGATATGTTTTGGAAAGGCCTCTCGACTGCTGAACATTTTTTTTCGCAAGGCCCTCCACAATCTACGCCTTCTTCACATAGATTGCCGTGACAATTCACGATATTATCAAAACAATTTCCATCATATATGCATTCTTGCACTTCCAATGGTTTATTATAGTATGTCCCACATCCGGCCGCATCAATACATGACCTGTTCTGAACACCTATCATCGAACAATCGCTCCAATTCGCACATTGCCAATTTTCTGCACAAGGAGTTGTCTGAATTCCTCCTGATGTGGAAGTATCGACATATCCGCCACCGCCTGACCCTGAGCCACCATCGCCACCGCCGCCTCCGCCTCCACCACTTCCGCCTCCACCGCCGCCTCCGCTGGTCCCATTCCCGCTGGTGTTCCCTGTATTGTTGCCTGTTTGATTAGTGGTGGCATTACATGTGAAGCAGTCGATTTCGCAAACTACGCAATTCTCTAATCGATCGCAGAATCCATCCCCGCAAACTAGCTCCGGATATGTTATATTAACAAGACGATAGTCGCCTGACAAAAAATAATAATCGCCGAAAATTGTCGTAGGATTAGAATTATACCTGAATGTAATATTTTGCCCGTCTATGGCGCCCTCATCTTGCGCTGTGCTTGGATCATCTGCTAAACATGACAACACCCCATAATACCCACCATTAACTATGCTGAATTGACCACAGCTTAAATTTCCAGCATAAGCAGCAACTGTTCCTGAAGGGGCCGGGATATTATACGAATATATAGTCCCATAAAATTCTGTCGGCAATGGCGGTTCTGCATGAACTGATTGCATAGATAAAGATAATATGAAAAACATAACTATAAAGAACATTGCTCTAAATAATATCTTTACACACAATATTTTTTCAGACGATATTTTATTTATCTTCAATTTTGCTCCATCAGTTTACTAGCCAGTTTTGAGTGGCGGAACTGTTTATCCAATATGCACTATAGGGTGAAAAATTAAATAAGGTGTTGTTGACTGAGTTAGGGATATAGACCAACAATGAGCCCGCAGCATATGTAATGACGGCGTTATATTGTAATCCGTTCAAGCTTTCATTTATTGATTGATTGGCATCATCAGGATATCCTACTAGATTCCATCCTGGCCTTAACGGGATCACAGAAGAGCGGGCGAACCCTTCATAAAAATAAGATGCATCATCATTCATCAAGATTATGTACCCCTGTGTTCTACCCATGTAATCTAATTGCTGCACAGTCCAATTCGGCAGTGATGGATTGTAGCTCTTCCAAGGGTCAGAAGTGTCTTGAGCAATGTAAGTGAATATTCTGTCTACAGAGGAATTCACGCTTGAGAGCACATCGCTCCGCGGCTCACTTGTGGCTATGCAGTGAAAAGATACATAGTTCCATCCTGAATGCATATCAAAACTGCAATTTGAAGGGATTGCAGTCAGAATCTCCACCCTAGTGGAAACGTCATTTCCTGTTATAGAATTATCGAACTTAGGGCTAAATATAGCTGCAGCAAATGCGCCTATAATTAGTATTAAAACTGCAAGCTTTATTTTACCGATCATTTCTTTGACCTCTCGAACCTGACATACCACCTATTGGTTTTTGGATCATACTCGAATAATACATCGTTTCTTTTGCTTAAATCAATCCCTAAAAGAAGCTGTAAGGGTATTGTTGTTTCATAGCTCCCCCCTCTTGGATAAAGTTTTCTTTTAAGACTCACTGCCATTATAGCATATAAGGATTATCTATATATAAATTTAACTATTTACTTACTTTTTTACTTATATTTTTACTTATTTTCTAACACCAAAAAACAGAATATAAATGAGAGAATGAAAAGAAAGAACAGAGAAAGAAAAGAACAAAAAAACAAAGGAAGAAAAGAACAAAGAAACAACGAATAAAAAAAATTAAGGCAGCTCTGCGCTGAATATTATATACCCAGAGCAATTCCCGCCTGGATTGGTGCTTACATTAACATATAATTGCCAATAAGTGGAATTGACTATTGGAACAGAAGGAACAGTCTGTTTCGCCATGGTCAAGCCAGGTATATGTTGAGCAGAACTAGACAGAACAAGTTTAGAATCCCAATCTAAAGGTGTTGAACTGAAACGTTGCATCCCGACAGAGATATTGCCGCCAAGATTACAGATCAATCCCAGATTGTCACCCCTAGTCGCCCCATATCCTTCCACACTGACATTGATTGCCATATTCCCAAAATTAGTCACATTAGCGGTAATATTAGAAGATATCTCCTCCACAGCAACCTGCCCATAATTTATTCCATCAGTGACATTAAGAGCATATATCGGGTAAACGATCGTAGTGTTGCTATTGTTATTTGTCTTGTTATATATATCCTTAACATTAACTGTGCAGTTCCATGTCCCGTTATTTGCATAATAATAAACATCAAAGACGCATAGATAATTTACAGTATAATTAAGCCCGTTCCCTGAATCAGTGC
>CAZQDS010000044.1:0-8478 GCA_964591655.1 uncultured Methanosarcinales archaeon | reverse complement strand
CTTGAATCCGAGTATCCTCACTTTCTCTGTCCTTGTCACAGAATTATTCACTATATCTGAAGCGGTGATCAAGACATTCGCATCATAATACCCGTCTTCTATAGGAGAAACACTCCACGTGCAATTGAATATGCTCCCTGAGCCGACAACTGTCTCCGAGCAAGTTGCAGGTATCGTCTCATTCTTTATCTTATCGAAATATGCTGATGCGATGACTTTCGAGTCTGGCTCATTAACGGAAATGGACAATGATACTGTTGAGCCAGTGATCAATATATCTTCTCCTAACTGGCTGTTTGACCCCCAATCAACATTAGTTATTGCAGGGATAGAATTATCACACTGCAGAGTCCTTGAATAATATGGCAATTTATTGCCTGAATCATCCTGGCTTACGAAAGGTGCGACAGTCAATATCCTTATCTGAACTACACCATTGCAATTGACATTAGCATACCCTACGCATTCTGTCCCTGAGCAATTCAACACCCTGCTGCTGACTCCTCCAACGTCGAAAAATATGAGCCTCTTATCGAAATTATCTTTAGTCAATTGGAATGTGAACTTGTTCGGGCCATTCTTCACATAACAAACATCATCCTCATCGCAATAGTCTGTTATTATCTGAACTTCTGGGATGACATTGTCTATAGTGAATGTCTTTTCCATCTGTTGAACGACAGCATTGCCTGAACCGTCTTTTGCAGTCACATTTATCAGCACTGACTCCCTGTTTGTCCTCAAGACTTTTGAAGCGATAAGACAACTATATATCTTCCCTGATTCAGTAATGTTTGCACTACATGAAGATAATGGGACGACAATATTCCTATAAGCGATCTTCAATTGCGGATTTGTAGTTATGCCGCTCAAGTCTGCAACTACAGACGTCAAATTATCTTCAGCGATATCGAATGTTATGTCGACAGGGAAATCAGTATTCTGTGCAATCGTAGTCAAAGGGACGCCATTGCTCCATATCTCAAGATTGCTCACTTCTGGGACTGAGACATCAATCGTCATGTTTTGCACAGCGCTCTTCTTTTGATTGCCTATCTTGTCATATACGTCTAAATAGAACTCTCCTCTTCCTGACTCGCTTATCGCAAGAGGCCTTGTTCCAGTCTGCCTGCATGTCGTGCTGTTGAATTCCAGTACATCAGTATTGCTTCCCTGCCACCAAACCTCTGCCCTCTCGATGCCTGTACATAATGCATTATTGTTGAAAGCCGTGTCGGTTATATCATAATTTAACGTGATATTGCCATTGTTATTGTTTATACTATAAGTTATTGCGCCGATAGAATTGTCTACATTTATTACTGCGGCAGCAGTATTCCCCTCTTGATTTGTTATAGTGTACGTCACTGTCGCCTGATTCTTGGTGTCTGTGACTGCACAATAATATTTCATCGATTCCTTCTGGCATGTGGGCGTCTCGCCATTTATTGATGTTACGTCAGAAGTCGATGAGATGTTGAATGATACTGTGTCATTGACTCTCCTGAAATCTTTTATGCCGTCTGATCCTTCCACGCGAGATACGAACATCGATGCAGATGCTAAATTCATCACGGATAGCATGAATAATACTAGAAAAAACATGTATATAAGCCTAATCACACCCTTCGAATAACTCACATCACACCCTCTATCTGTTTATTATTAATTTATAGTGCAATTTCTGGGATTGAGCTTTATAAATATTTCTGTTTTTTGTGCGAGAGAAAATTATTTCCATTTATTAAAATCTTCCAACGTGTAGGGTATTTTTAGATGATTGAATATCCTTATCGCCTTATCAAGAGTAGTTTCATCGCCTTCCATCCTTAATTGAAGCACTATACCGATAGCGACCGCTATTCCATGGGGTATAGAAAATTTTGAATCCTCCTCTATTCTATCAGAAAAATCGTGTCCGCCACGCAATATCCTCCTTGAACCATTCTCATTTTCCTCTACATCGATTTCTATAGCTATTTTCTTTAATTCGACAGACCAAAGAATGGCCTTTTTCATTTTTTTCGTATCGTTAAATATATCGGGACCGATCTTCATCAGATAATCATACAGTTTAGGACTTTGAAAAATACCGTGCTTGATAATCTCAACGATGCCGATTTTTTTCTGTCTTTCTGATAGGGAATTAATGAAACGCTCATCAAAAAATATTGCATTTGGCTCAAAAAAAGATTTATAAAAATGCTTATATGCTCGATTTTCAGAAAGAAAATTTACTCTCACTTTACCTCCAGCACTATCGGCCATAGACAATATCGTTGTTGGAATCTGAATAAGATTTGAAGATGTCCGCTCAGCGATGTAGGCACCGATATTTAAAAGAAGACCTCCACCTATAACTATGAGGGTGAAGTCTGATTTTTTATTAATGCCGTTTTTTTTTATAAAATCATCAAGAAAAGCGACTGTTTTAACCTTATTCTCTATTGATTGCAAAATATAGAACTCAACATCATTATTTTTAATAAACTTTTGCACAAATGGTTGCTCACTTACAGATCTGTCTATTATAAATATATGATTTTTTGTCAAAAGGTAAGTCTTATTATGTATTAAATTTTCTAATGGAAGATGAGCGTATATGTATCTTTTTACCAGCTTTGACCGCGGATGGAACTTAGGGACATTAAAAGTTATTTTAACAGAATCCAATTTATTGGCGGTAATATTCGCATATTTTCTATCGACATATTTTGATTGTTTTAGGATTTTATCATGAATTTTCATGAACATGCAATATCAAATGAATTATTAAATTTTTTCTTTTTCCAATCATTTTTTTCAAACCATTATTTTTTCAAATCACTATCTTACTTT
The DNA here is from genome assembly GCA_964591655.1 of uncultured Methanosarcinales archaeon. Lineage (GTDB taxonomy): Archaea > Nanobdellota > Nanobdellia > Woesearchaeales > UBA9642 > UBA9642. The sequence goes on along the minus strand of CAZQDS010000044.1, from coordinate 5,640 downwards.
TCCGTTCTTAACTTTGTCTATAGAAATAGTGCCTTTCTGCAGCTTCAATTCTTTGCCATCAGCATATATTTTGCCGTCTTGGGCAATAAACGCAACTTCTGCAAATTCTTTTATGTTTACTTTAGGGAGATCCTTTATGATTTCAAGCCTTTTCTGGTCTATATCATCATTATATGCGTATTCTCCTAATCCTGCATCTGGCAGCACCAATCCCACGACACCATCTTCTTCGGCTGCAAGCAACATCCCTCTGCTTTCTACTCCCCTAAGGTTTGCAGGCTCAAGGTTTGTGACGACAAGGATTTTTTTTCCGACCAGGTCATCTGCAGCATAATGCGGCACGAGTCCAGAAACTATCACCCTTTGCTCATCACCGAAGTCTATATGCTCAATATATAATTTTTCTGCCTTAGGATGCTTCTCCACCTTCGTGATTTTGGCGACTCGCAACTGTAACCTATCGAATCCGGCAGTTTTTTCTGCCTCAATCTTTTTCTCCCCTAATTCTATCCTGTCTATCTTCTCAAAGAGTATCTTTGCATCGCTTATGGAATGATCATGTATTTTCGTGTCGATATCTCTCAATGAGAGCCCATTAGAATTTAATTGCGACCCTATCTTGCTGGAATAGTCAGGCAGGACAGGTTTCAGGACTATGACCAAATCCTTCAATATATTGACAGCAGTATTTATCACATGCTGTGCCTTATCCTTATCTGTCTTTATCAGCTTCCATGGCTCATTCTCTTGGAAATACTTATTGCCGAGCGCAGAAAGACGTGAGACTGATTGAAGTGCCTGCCTCAATTCATATTTAGAATAATATTCTATTGCCTCTCTAGCTATCGCTTTCGCTTCAGTCAACACCTGCTCATCTGTCCCGGAAGTTATCCTTGAATCGAAATTCTTGTTAGTGAATGATAATACACGATACACAAAATTGGCTATGTTGCCGACTAATTCATTGTTTATTCTCTCCTTGAAATCTTCAAAGTCAAGATTTATGTCCGACATCGTCCTTGAAAGGTTTGATGCGATGTAGTACCTGAAATATTCTGGCTTGACCAGTGCAGAAAGCTCTATTGCATTCAGGAATGTCCCTCTCGATTTTGACATCTTCTCATTATTCACATTCAAAAATCCGTGCACAAGTATATTTTCTGGCAATCTTATGTCTGCGCCCATCAATACTGCAGGCCAGAACAATAGATGGAAATAAACGATGTCTTTCCCTATGATGTGTATCACTCTTGCATTATTCCAATAATCCAGTCCTGCATCCGTAGAGCCCCTATTATGAGAGAGACTGCTTATGTATCCGATAGGCGCATCAAGCCATACATAGAAATATTTATTCTCCTCGCCGGGAATCTTGAACCCGAAATATGGACCGTCCCTTGATACGCACCAATCATCAAGCCCCTTGTCTATCCATGACAAGACTTGATTTCGTATCTCTGGCTGCAATTCCTTATTATTGTTGAGCCACTCCCTCAATCTTTCTGAAAATTCACCGAGCTTGAAGAAGTAATGCTCAGAGTCTTTCCTTACTGGAGCATTCTTGCATAATATGCAATAAGGAGCTATCAATTCTGTCGTGGTATATGCTGTGCCGCATTTCTCGCATTGGTCTCCATACTGGTCCTCTGCACCGCATTTAGGGCATTTCCCTTTTACATAACGGTCTGGAAGGAATCTCTTGTCATGCTCGCAGTATGTCAATTCCATAGTCTTCTTATAGATGAGATTCTTCTCTTTCAACCTGTTGAATATCAATTCTGCAAGCTGCCTATTCTCTTGACTATTGGTGTTATAGTAAGAATCATAATCAATATGGAAGTCATTGAAATCCTTATGATGCAACTCTTCCATGTTTTTTATCAAGTCTTCAGGTTTTATCCCTAATTGCGATGCCTTGATCTCTATCGGAGCACCATGAGTGTCTTCAGCACCACAGAATATCACTTCATGGCCTAATAGCTTCAATGTCCTGCTGATTATGTCTGCCTGCACATACTCCAGCATATGCCCTATATGTGCTGGACCATTAGCATATATCAAAGCATTCGTGAGGACAATCTTCTCTCTTTTCCTATTGTGCATGATGTTTGCATCTGTTGTCGTTTCGCTGAATTTGACCACCAATATATGGATAAAATGAGGATTTATAAAGATTTAGAAAAATGTGCATTTAGGAAAAATTTAAATAGGGAAAGCTTCCTATTGTTCTTAAAAGGGGATGATGAAAGAGGTGAGTGATGTACGATAGTCTTTTTTTGAGTGATGTAGAGCAAGGAACAGAATTCCATCTCGTGACAGGCCAGGCTGTTAAGAACATTTATGAGCTAGTCGGAGCGCTAAAATCATTGTCTCCAGAGAATTTCTCCTATCATTGCAATGATGACAAAGATGATTTTGCTGCTTGGATAACCCATTCTCTTCACAACAGCATGATAGGCAACATATTGAGCAGGGTCAAGGACCAGAAGAAATATATCAGGATAATAGAGAAAGCCATACACCATAAGGAGATAGAATCTCAGGCAAGACTTCACATCGTCAAGGTTTCAAGATTATGGTTAGACAACAACAAGAAAGCATTGAGCGAGATGCACCACCATATCAAAGAGTATGAAAAAAAATTCTTAGAGAGACAGAAAGAGATCGATGACCGGATAGCGGATTCAGTCGATAAATACGTTGCAGGATTCTTATCGATACAAAAAAATTCATTGAAACAGGAGATCGAAAATACCAGAAAATCAAATAAGCAATTCGAGGCGGAACATGAACAGAAACTGAAAGACATGGAAGACGGTTTTGAGAAGATAATCGAAGAGAAGGCAGCAGACATCGCTTCAAGACTGGTTGAGAACATAATCGAGAAGCATAAGCAAGAATTCATAGACATAATATGGAACGAGAAGGGAGAAGCGAAAAAAGAGGTCCAGGCAACAGTCAGGAAGGAGCTTTTTGATATCACAGAGAAACAACGGGAGATGATACAGGGCGAGCTTGCAAAAACATTTGAGACACAAAAAGAGCTAGAGAAGGCATTGGAGGAGAAGCTGAAAGCAAAAGAAGAAGAGCTCATGACCAAGATATCCGAACATACAGAGAAAGAATTGCTCGATAAGATGGCAAAGCAGAGAGAATTACTTGATACGGAATTAGCGAAGACGATAAAATCAAATGCATATTTTTTAGAGAAATACGAGGATGAAATAAGAAATAAGGAGAAGAGGCTGACTGAAACGATCAATTCAGCAATTGAGAGGCAATTAGGCAAGAGCGCAGATAGATACCAGAAAGAATTGGACAAGAACCTCGCGAAAGCTGTCGAATCGCTGAAAACGACGCAGAAAGAATGCGACAGCAAGCTGCTTGACAAGCATCCTGAACTGATAAACGAGGCGTCTGAAAAGATACGTGATAATGTCATAAAATATTTCCAGGAACAACGTGAATTGATAAACACGGAGATAAAGAAGCAGCTTGATTCTCACACTCAAAACGCAGTCACGCAACACAAGGAACTTCTGAACAAGGAATTGACCAATGCAGTCCTTAACACGAAACAGATGACGAAGGAAGTGGAAGCGAAATTGCATGACAAGACCAGAGAGATAGCGACTCTAGCGGAAGAATTGGTCTCGAAAGCGCTGGATAAAAAACTTGACAAGACTTTAGACAAGCATAAATCAAACATCATCTCTGAAAGCGACAAGGTCATAGACTTCATCAGCCAAAAGCAGAAGGAGCATGAAGAGCATCTGTCTTTGAAAGAAGAGGAATTGAAGAAGATAGTGGAGAATGCTGTCGTTGAAGCCGTGGATGAAAAGATAGGGACATTGATGGAAGAACATCAACAGAATTTCGATGACAAGCTTACAGAGCATGAGAAGAGCCTTGATATAGAATTAGAGAAAGTTAGCTCCCTGCATAAGGATCTGGAGAATAAGTACTATAAGGCTGTCGAGGAGAAGGGAGAAAAGATAGTGAACACGGTGGAAAAGAGGACAGAGTCACAATTGCAGAATGTCATAGACAAAAAGACAGCCATCCTTGAGAAGGAATTGGGAAAAATAAAGGGATTGATGGATTCATTATTCAAGCAAAAGACTGAATTATTGGTCGAGAAGAATAAGATACTCGCAGACATCAAACAGGCGGCAGACAATAAGATATCCTCAAAAATATCGGAGATAGAGAGGAAGGCCGTAAAATACAAGTTAGAGATTGAGTCCTTAGAGAAAGAAACGGCAACATATAGGAACAGGATAAAATCCCTGGAGAATGAATTGAAGGGGAATAACATAAAGATAAAGGCATTAGAAAACAAGATGGTTGCATTCATGACGCGCAAGCAAAAGGAACCAGGCATAAAGAAAAAAACAGGAACCCGACCAAAAAAACCCGCGATGCCGGAATTAGATAAACCACGTGTTGCACACCCGCAAAATGATATCGTTGAGAAAAGACCTAAATTGAACAATGAGCAGAAGATATATGAATTGATAAACCAGAGCGAGGATGCGCTAGAGAAAAATGATTACGACAAGGTAAGGTCATTATATCATGAACTCGCACTCCTATTCAACAATGGAGAGTATGACCCTAAGGACAAGAAAGATCTCTACGGCTTGATAAAAGACTTATACAACAAGATATATGATTATGCAGAAAAACAAAAAGAGAGCGGTGACATGATAGAGGTCACCGAATATAAATAGGAATCAATGAACATAACAACTATACATATAAAAGATTAAAAAAATCACTCATCATCGTCATAATCTTCGGCCACTTCACTTTTCTTCGGCTTCTTCTTTATGGCCTTCATCTTCTTTGTGATGTCTATGAATTCATTGCACTTCTCGCAATTGAATCTGAGCGTCTTCACACCCATTACGACTTTCCTCTTGAAAGGCAGTTGTTTCTGACCGTGATACTTGCACTTCGGACAGGTATAATCGACATTTGCGGTCAATTTCTCCTCGTAAGAGCTCTTCTCTTCTGAATACCCACATGATGGGCATATATATTCAGTAGCGCGTATCCTTATCTTTCCGCCCTCAACAGGCTTGCCCATCATCCCTTTCTTGCATTTAGGACACTTTTCTTTGAATACCCAACATTTCGCCATGCCAGTGAAATTCTCTCCTATAGCCCTATTCGTGAAATAGACGCATTCTTCCATGCTTTTCGGCTCTACCAACTTACCCATTTTTATACCTCCAAAAACATCATGTTATCTATCCTATGAAACCCATTATCCCTGCATGTATGAAATCAACTGCTAATGCAGCAAGCAACAATCCTAAGACTTTAGACATTATCTCAATTATTTCTGTACCTATGAATTTCTGCAGGTTCTTTGCAAACTTCAACATCAAATATGACACTATCAATACGGCTACAGCAGCCAATGCAGGGACGAGCATCCCGTAATCCTTACTTAATATTATGATTGTAGTCAACGCGCCAGGCCCAGATAAGAGAGGAGTCCCTATAAGAATCGCGCCAGAGCTGACATTGCCCTTGTTAGAGCTTATATCGATAGCCAATACTGTAGTCACGCCCATTATCAATAATATTATACCGCCTGCGATCTTGAAACCGTCAAAACATATCCATAAT
>CAZQDS010000043.1:0-8644 GCA_964591655.1 uncultured Methanosarcinales archaeon | reverse complement strand
AATGATGACATATTATCATTATATAAGAATTATCTATAATTTCTTTCTTGCTTTATCATACATCTCTCTCTGTTGCCAACTCGTCGCTATCTCATGTTTTTGTTCTTTCCAGTATTCTATTTCAAATGTTTTCCCCATGACTTTTATGAAATCTCCAATATGTCTGGGCGCATCATTGCTCTTAAAACCAAGAGGCACATCATGATAATATATTATGACCCTGTTTGATTTCTCATCAAACCATTTATGATTCGCATATACTCCTGTCTGACCATTCCCTATATCTAAGTGTTCGTTTACTTTAAGGTTCAATTCCCTGCTTATGTGTTTTTCTAGGCTCATGAATACCCCCTCAAACATATGAATACCATAAGGTAATAACCTCTGATATAAAAATATTACTATTCTAGAATGAAAACACATCATTTCCGTTTTTTTATAAATATCATCAACAAAGATATTATTGATAATACAAAAAAAGTTATTAATGCTGTCAAAATTATTGATGAATAATTGATTCCTTGTTTAATGATGATATCCTCTCTATATCTTATTGCAAATTCTTTCGGGAATTGTGGAGCATCATATTGCCATTCGAATGTGCTGTTGTCGATGATGCTCGTCGGATTGGGGATTATAGACGTCTGCAAGTTGCTGATGTTGAACAATGAATGGTTTTCAGGGAGGATTATCCTGTATGTCATATCGCTAGTGTTTATCGGCATCTCTATTTTCCTATAGAACGTGTAGTTGCCTGAATCATTCTTTATTATTCCAGGGAATGTATAGGAAATTTCCACAGAGCAATCCACACATGCAATCTCTTCCGAAACGGAAAGATTCTCGAAAGCCACACCATTTACAATTATCTCATATGCTCCTTCTGGGAGGATCAATTTGAATTCTCTTTCAGTGTTGTCGTATATGTTGAACATGATTGTCTCTCTCATCGACAAGCCGACATCGAGCTTGTCTGCGATTGAAAGATTGCTTATAGAAACCGCATAGGCAGGACTCATAAAGAGCAGTATCAATATCCCCCACAACACCAATTTACGCATGAATCCAATTATAAATATGTGCTTAAATAGTTTATTATAGCACCATGACACTGGTCACACTAGCCATTGCCTCATAGGGTATTTAAATAAGGCGTGTATTCTATGTATTATTGGGTGCGAATATTGCATCCAAAAACCTCGTCGCCTGGACAGAGTCTTCCCCAAGGTTTCTGTCATAATTAAGGGCGATTTGAAATAAAATGCGACAAGCAAGAGGCAAAAATGGAAAGAATAAAAACAGTACAAGTGAAAGTCCCATCTGTCAATGATGTGATGGGCAAGAACCTTCCTGAGAAGAAGTTCAGGGCAGGAGCTATTGCAGCAACAGTCTGGTCTAATGAGACTGTAAGAGACGGCAAGAAGATTTCTTATAGGACTATTTCATTCGAAAGATCTTATAAGGATAAGGATGATACTTGGAAGCAGACTAATTCTCTAAGGCAGACAGATATCCCGAAAGCAGTTTTGGTATTGAGCAAGGCCTATGAGTACTTAGCATTGAATGCTGACGAAGAAGAAGACATATATTAACACTAATTGCTGATTAGCGTATAATTTTTTATTTTTTTTATTTAGTCGTAAGACTATAATTTTTATAAAAAAAACAATGTGGGTGAAATAATGGCTAGGAAAAGAATGATGGAAGAGAGCGAACAGGATGAGGATGTGAATATCGATTTGAGCAAGATTGAGAAGACTAAAGATATGTCTCTAACAAGTTTGCCTGGTGTAGGACCAAGCACTGCTGAGAAATTGAGTTTAGCAGGATTCGATACGTTGCTTGCGATCGCTGTCGCGACTGTTGGAGAGATTGTCGAAGCGTCAGGAGTGTCTGAGATGATCGCGAGAAAGATAATCCAGGCTGCACGTGCATCTATGGATATGGGTTTCATGTCAGGAGAGGAAGTGATGGCTAAGAGGGCTTCAATAAACAAGATACCTACATATTGCGAGCCTTTTGATGCATTGCTTGAAGGAGGCTTTGAGACGAGGGCAATAACTGAATGTTTCGGCCAATACGGGTCTGGAAAGACACAGATAGGACATCTGCTTGCTGTAAACATACAAAAACAGGATCCGACTGCAGTCGCTGTATATATCGATACTGAATCTACGTTCAGGCCTGAGAGGATTGTACAATTCGCTAAAGGCGCAGGTCTTGATCCTGAGCAAGTGTTAAAGAACATCAAGGTTGCAAGAGCATATAATTCTGATCATCAGATGTTGCTTGCTGAAAAGATTGAGGAATTGATAAAGAATGGTTTGAATGTCAAACTCATCGTTGTCGATTCTTTGACTGCACACTTCAGGGCAGAATTCGTCGGCAGGGGAACTCTTGCTGATAGGCAGCAGAAATTGAATAAGCATATGCACATACTTGCAAAGCTTGCGGACATGTATAACTTGACTGTTTATGTGACAAACCAAGTCATGGCGAAGCCAGACACATTCTTCGGAGATCCGACTGAAGCGATCGGCGGAAATATTGTCGGACATAATTCGACATTCAGAATCTATCTCCGTAAAGGCAAGAAGGGTTCTAGAGTCGCTAAATTAGTCGATGCACCGAACATTGCCGATGGCGAATGTGCATTCTTCGTCAAGGAAGAAAGGCTTGAAGCTGCGGCATAAATTTTATTTTTTTTATTATTTATTTTCTCTTAAATTCACATAATAAGAAATAATCTTTATAAAGTGGTGAATAATCCGTTTTTAATGGCGATTCATACTGTTATAATGGCTTCCGGGCATTATGTCCCTCCGAATTCGATAAGCACTGAAGATCTTGTTAAGAGAGAAAACATCTTTAAGAAAGGGACAAGAGAATTGGATGAAGTAATCCTAGATGAGAACTATTACAAGACGATAGGTGTCAAATCCAGGCCTTATGCTGATGATCTTGAAAAAACTTCTGACATGGGAGCAAAAGCGCTCATTAATTGTTTCGATACATCATTCATAGACAGGTCAGAGATAAGCCATGTCGTCGTCGCACATAATACTGGAGACAATAAAGATATAATCCCTCCAATATCTTCTAAAGTCGCAAGTAAAGCAGGATTATATAATGTCTCTTTCTTCGATATCGTAGCGGGATGTCAAGGTTATGTACAGTTATTAGACATTGTAGATTCTTTAGCCAGAACAGGAAAGACGAAAAAAGTCGCCATAGTAGCATCTGAGGACCTTTTTAGGATTAAGGGCAAAACAAGGGATCAACTGTTATTTTCATCTAGTGCGGCGGCAGTCATCGTCGGTCCTTTTGAAAGCGAGCATCGTACAGGAATATTGACTACATATACCGATGGGAATACTCAATACACAGACGCACTCGGAATGTGTAATAGGTCAATATATGAAGACAGCAAGGAAAATGTCAGGGATATGGAGATGGACGGAAGAGAAGTCTTCAAGCTTGCAAAAGTCGCATTCCCTGAAACATACATGAGGTTATTGAAACAAGCGAACTTGGAGGACAAAGATATAAAATTGCTCATACAGCATCAGGCGAGCGAGAAGATTCTTAACAAGAGCATCGAAGGCATCGTACAGGAATTGGATAATACACTAATAAAAGATACACATAGACGTGAGGATGCAGTGAAAATCTATAGACAGACAAAAGCGCCTACATCAGTCAATTGGCTCGGCAATAATTCAGTGGTCACCACACCACTATTGTTTGATCTTATCATGAAAAAAAAATCAGAGAACTCAAACCTGTCCCCTTTATTATCGGAACTTCAGGGATATTCTATAAATGAAGATGACATGATAGCAAAAGTGGCTGCAGGCGCAGGAATAGGATGGGGCGGAGAAATAATTAAGATGGCACCCATATATTGGGATTATTTGAAATGATTTTGATTGCACAAAAAAACCTAAAAACCATTTTTTAAAAAAATATTTAAATGGGTGTTGAACAATATCAATCCATGAAGTATTATAGGCAATCAAAAGATTACACTTGCGGTCCTGCAGTGGCGAGGATGATCCTCAATCATCACGAGATAAGATTATCAGAATCGTATCTGACAAAGCTTCTTGACACGACAAAGAATTCCGGGACAAGAATATTGCGCCTAGTGATGATATTACGCAATTTCGGATTGACGTGCAAAGTCTATAAGAATTCCACAATAGGGCAAATCAAACAGAAGCTGGCCGGCAATCATGTCATCGTGAATTATTTTCTTGACGATTGGAAGGAAAGCCATTATTCCATCGTAAAGAAGGTGACGAAGAGCAAGATTTACCTCATAGACCCGAGGTATGGCTCGAAACATCATGTCGATATAGAAAACTTCAATGATCATTGGCATAATTCTTCTAAGACATTGAAGAAAACGATGATATGCGTCAAGAAGTGATTATTTATTTTCCCTGAAATATTTCTCTGCATAAGAGCATGATGTCTTCACATTCAACTTTTGCCCATGCGATTCTTTCTCTTTCAACCATTCTGATATGTGGTCGTAAATTTTTCTTGCGATGCCTTGCCCCCTGAGTGATTGTGGAGTGTATGTGTGGAAGAAATCGATAATATCCCCATCTATAGAATAATCTACGAAACATTCCTTCCCATCGATTATGCAATAGAATTTACTATGTTTCTCATCATGAAGGACTTCCATGGCTTCCCAAAATGAGATGGCCTATTTATAGTTTCCCATAAATTACGCCGCACATTGAGCTGGATTGGAAAACATTTAAATAGTCAAATATTGAATGTCATAGCATGTGGTGGCTATTCCTGAGCAAGAAAAAAAGGTTAGAGAGAAAGATACGCATCCTCACTAATAAGTTGAATAATCTCGACAGGATAAACAAAGGCTACAGGTCAGAGATAAACCAGACTTCTGCAAGCATCGACACCATAAAGGATGAGACAGAGAAAAAAAAGGAGAGGATGGTCATTGTTCGGAAGAAGGAGAGAGCAGTCTTACTTGGAAAGGAAGAGATTCAGGTGGACAAGAGAGCTCAATAGAGCAAGAAATGAGCTGGCAAGATTGAAATAGATATTCAGTAATTCTTAAGTGAAAACATCTCTCGACGACAAAAACAAAATATTTATAAATAGATATTTACTAACTAGACTTTTTCAATATATGAAGGAGGAGGACCCTTACGATACAAAAGTGTTCAAGGCCAATTCGACGGAAATCAACTACTCCAAGAGTCATGAGGAGATAATTCTATTACTTTTCAAACTGATTGCATTATCAGCTATAGGGTGGCGGAACAATGCTGCTTCTTCTAATTATTTATTCAAAAACATACATCATAAAAAAAACAACTTGATGGAGGAATAAATGGCAAAGAATGTTGTTATCGGAATGAGGATCCCACGGGATTATTTTGTGACGACCGGAAAAGGAGAGTCTGATATCACAATCCATGCAGGATCATATCATCTTGCATTAAAAGATGCAGGGATTGAGATGTGCAACATAATGACTTATTCATCTATAATGCCGTCTATTGCAAAACAGATAGGCAGGCCAAAGACTCTTGTCCATGGCGCGGTCATGGAGACAATAATGGCAGTAGCGCACGGAAAGAAAGGCCAGACTGCGACAGCAGGGATAATCTACGGGTGGCTTTATGATAAGAAGACTGGAAATAAGTTTGGCGGATTGGTATGCGAGCACAATGGCAATTATGACGAGAAAGAGGTTGAGAAGAGATTACGGGCGAGCATAAATGAATTGTACGTCAATGGATTCTCTGAGCAGTACAATCTTAAAGACATAACTATTCTTAAAGAGAGCATGAAGATTTCAAAGAAGCATGGCACGGCATTGGTCGCAATATGCTTCGTGAACCATGAAGTGCCGCTGCTCTGAATCCACGACAAATAATAATATTTAAATAACACCACCCACATTTTTTATGCAAAGAGGTGTGATGTTGGTTAATCCTGAGCATTATTTCATTCTTAAGGACGGTGGAGTGATAAGATCATTAGAGGAACTCATCCTTGTCTTGCAGAATATCGACAAAGAGACTTTTGAGTATCATGTCAATAATGATAAGAATGATTTCGCGAACTGGGTACGATATGTCTTTAAGGCGGGAAGGCTCTCTGATATAATTTCGGGCTTCGATTATTCTCAAAAAAACAACATCATAAAATCCATAAAAAGACATCTTGATGAATGCAAAATATTGATCGTCAATGCCGGATCTTCATCGATAAAGTTCCAGATAATAGAGCTTACATCAAAAGATCTCATCCTCAAGGGCACTATAGATGCGATAGGGCTAGATAACTGCACTATGCAGATATTCAAGGAAGAGATGGTTGAAAAGCCCATAAAACTGAAGAATCATGAGCAGGCCGTCTCTGCAATGATAGATGAGATATTGTCCTCTGAAATTGTAGGGGACCTGAATGAGATAAAGGCGATAGCGCACAGGGTCGTCCATGGAGGAGAATTATTCCACAAACCGATAATGATCGATGATGACGTGATTTCAAAGATTGACGGATTGTCAAGCATCGCGCCATTGCATAATCCTCACAATGTTGCATGCATAAAGGCATGCCAGAAATCACTCCCTAATGTCAGGCAAGTCGCAGTATTCGACACGGGATTCCATTCCACGATATCTAAGGAGAAATTCCTTTACGGCATACCTATTGAATATTATGAAAAGTATGGGATAAGAAAATATGGATTCCATGGTTCAAGCCATAAATATATTGCTGGACTGATGATGGAATATTACCGTATCAAGAAAAAAAAGAACCCGAAATTCATAATCTGTCATCTAGGGAACGGATGTTCGGTGACTGCAGTGAAGAATGGAAAATCATTCAACACAAGCATGGGGTTCACGCCGACTGACGGATTGATAATGGGCACAAGAAGCGGGAGCCTCGACCCATATATTGCCGTCCATCTGGAAAAAGTTTTAGGTATAGGATATGACGATCTGGGTAGGATCCTTAACAAAAAATCCGGGTTGCTCGGAATTTCAGGACAGAGCGATATGAGGATGATATGGCAGGGCAAGAAAGAAGAAAAATGCAAGTTGGCGATGGACATGTTTGCAGACAGGTTGACGCACTATATCGGTGCATATATTGCAGAGCTGAATGGTGTTGATGGGATAGTGTTCACTGCAGGGATAGGAGAGAATGCCCACTATATACGGAAGAAGGTATTGGAGAATTTCGGATTCCTAGGATTGAAAATTGATGATAAAAAGAATCTGAAGAATGATTTCATAATCACGAAAAATAATTCTAAGATAGAATGTTTCATCATCAATAGCAATGAAGAATTGCAGATCGCATCAGAAGTCAAGCAACTCCTTAAATTATAAAAAATCAATCCAGCCCGCAATATTTTATTATTCTTTCTAACAGATTCTGCTCCTCAAGATATATCCTGCAATGATTATGTGCGGTCTCTACTGCATCTTCAAGGTCCACATCAACATTCCATAACTGTTTCATCAATTTCAGATATTCTGGGTACAGCTTCTGTATGACATACGTGCATATGAAAACGTCGTCTATATACCCTTTAGGGCCATAAACATCATCAGGAAGCACGTCATCCGGACTGACGAAGTATCCTAATGCCGCGTTTATCAATAATCTCGCATCCTTATCGACTTCATCCCTGTCCAGCATGTCTGATAATAGCTTGAAATAATCCGGGATATATTTTACGTCCTCTATATTCTCTCCTTGGTCCTTGAAATCCTGCAGCTCTTGCATCAAGAATGTGTAATATATCCTTTTCATTTTTGCCTGTTTTTTCAGTGTTATTTAACGCCACATTTTTCTTTAAGCTTATTCCACCTGTCATCCACGTCTTTCTGGAATTTTTCAACAAGATGCGCATTCTCTGGCCTGAGCAGATGCTTGAATCTTGCCTGTAACTTCAAGAATTCTATTATTGGAAGCTTCTTCCCTTGCTCCTCAGGATTGTAATTGAGCTTGTATTTCCCTTCTTCGACTTCATATATAGGCCAGAAGCATGTATCTACTGCAATCTTTGAAAGCATGACTGAATCGCCGTCATGAATTCCCCATCCTGGGATGCATGGACTGAACACATTGATGAATGATGCATTATAATCTGTTGCTTTATATCCCTTCTCAAGTTTTGTTATCAGATCTTGAATGTTACTCAATGATGCCTGCGCGATATATTTCATGTTATGGGCGACCATTATCTCTGTGAAATTCTTTCTCAGCTCCTGCTTGCCTTTTCTTTCATCACCTACTGGGTCAGTGGTCGTATTTGCATACAACGGAGTGGCTGATGATCTTTGGATGCCTGTATTCATGTATGCTTCGTTGTCATAGCATACATATAAGAATTTATGCCCACGCTCTATCGCTCCGCTGAGTGCCTGCAGTCCGATGTCGTATGTCCCTCCATCTCCAGCGATGCATAAATATCTGAAATCCTTATCCTTGCTTATTAACCCTTTGCGTTTCATCACATTCACTGCAGTCTCTACTCCTGCAATGTTTGCCGCAACATTCTCGAATGCTGTATGTATCCAAGGAGTCTTCCATGCAGAATAAGGATAGATCGTTGTTGACACTTCAAGACATC
>CAZQDS010000042.1:0-8786 GCA_964591655.1 uncultured Methanosarcinales archaeon | reverse complement strand
CTATCGCATTTTTATCTTCTGCAATCCCTTTCCTGTTCATTGAATGTATCTTGATATGCCCTACGCCAAAGCTGTCATCTGCAGAATAATCTGCTTTTCCGAATCCAAAAGAATCGAACATCTTTCTAAGTGATCCTATGCTGATGTTTTTATTCTTACTATTATCCAAAAACCCAAATAATTTGACCATGTTATGAATGCCCTTTACACGGTGAAAGCGTCCGTCATTTATAAATGTTGCTATTTGTTACTATTGATAGGTAACTACGATTTTTGTCGGGTTTTACGCTGCCTAACGCGAACAAAAAAATAAAGAAATAAAAATAAAATACTTACTCTTCAGAGCCTACAGTATAAAATGCTGTCGGGTTGTCCTGGTTGATGTAAGAGTTAAGGATATACTCTTGGCTCTTGTAATCATGGGAAATCCTGACCTCATCGATGCTGCCCTGATATGCCCTTCCTTGTGCGCTCCTGTCACCGATTATTGTCTGCAATGCAGGCCAAGTTATTGTTGCTGTACCAGAAACACTCACTCCGTCAACATACAACAATGTGTTTGTGCCATCGTATGCTGCAACGACATGATGCCATTGGTTGGCACTCGAAGCTCTTCTCAATATCCTTGAATTAGTATATGTCTGGAAGTTATTCTCAAGAGGATAATATTGAATGAAGAATCCATTGCCGATACCATCTCTTTGAGACACCACATATCCCTGCTTGCTCGCTGAGTTCGCCCATGCCTCTACAGTGAACGTATTCTGTCCATTGAATATCTGAGGCAGAACTACCCTGTCATTTATCCCATCGAAACTATACGCGTCACCAATCTTTCCAGAAGCTCCCTGAACAACACCATTCAATAATGTACCATCATTGTTATTGCTTGAAGAGTCTGTCGCTGAGCCGGATGATTCCTCGAAGTGATGCACTGCCTCATAATCATTCCATACATTCTCCGGATCCTCTGAAGATGCTGCTCCAGCATTGCCATAATACATGTATATCACTTTATCAGTTGAAGATGACACGTCAGTCTCTACCCAGGCGATTAATGCACCAGAGTCATATGATTCAATCTCATAATCCAATATTGTCAAACCATCAGAGTCCGTGAACACTATATCATCACCATCAGCCTGCGCCTTCGATGCAAGATCCGCATCATCCAAAGTTATCAATACAGGGAACGAATTCACGTTTCCGACAACGCTTCCACTATCAATAGTGATGCTCTTCCTATGATCCCAACCAACAAGCCCTATGCTGCATCCTTCATCAACATTGCCATCACAATTATCATCGACACTATTGTCGCATACTTCCGTTTCTGACGGGTTAATTGATGCGTTTGCATCATTACAATCAGTATTATCTGTAACGTATCCTAGAGGCATGCTGCATGCATTCTGGCTCACTAATGGATTACCGAACAAGTCAGTATCTGAATCTGCATAATACGTTGAAGTCAATCCTTCATCAATGCCACCGACACAGTTGTTGTCAACGCCATCGCAAACTTCTGTTGCTCCTGGATTGATTGCAGGATTCGCATCATTGCAATCGACAGGACCACAAGATGATCCAGTAACATTGTATCCATCTGAGTCTGCATCTACACAAACGATCGGTCCGCTTGGCTCTCCGACATTATCAATGTAGAATGTCCCTGCGCCATCATTCCATTGCGCGAAGCTTATATGCGTGACATTAGTCTTATTGGTCCTTGCAGTGACGCCTGAACCGACTAAGACATTATCTAAGTATACATCATACGTGTCTGTATTAAGATTTCCATCAACCTTGATAGTGTGCCAAGTGTCAAGTGCAACATCTGTCGCAAGCACCATTTCACTAGCATTGTTTAAAGTAGTCACTAAATTCATTGTTCCAGTCTCTGCACCATCTAACTTGTAGAATGCAAGCCATACGAAGTTCCTTGACGCCTGATAATTAGGCCCGTTCGCATGTGGTGGAACATTAGTGCCTATAAGCATTATTGCAGCCTTATCTGCAGTACCGCTTATATTCAATATGTTATCTACATACACATCCCATTGCAATGAGAATGTATTGTCGAATGGTGTAAGGAACTCTTGAGTGATGTATGCATTACCTGAAGTGTTGCCCTTAAGCTTCAACTTCTTTCCAGTATTACCGCCTATATTATTCGTATCGATCTCAGGCAATAAGTACCTATAATCACCCTGATTCCTGCTCTCCCACCAATCCTGATAAGGCGCATTCTCAACTAGTTCAAGATTTGTCAGGCTCTGGTCGAATTCTCCATCAGCAATAGCCTTCCCAGTCTCTTGCCTGAACCTTGCAGTCAAGACTTTTGGACTATTCATATTGACTATCAATGGATTACTATAATTTGTGACATCTCCGACCCATTGCATGAATGTGTTCCCAGGATTCGGAACAGCAGTCAGATTCACCACTGTATCCTTTGCAAATGGTGGTAAAGGATTTGTCGTCACAACACCATTGCCAGTTACGCTTATATTCAGTTCATATGGCGTTGAGAAATGATATTCCTTATATGTTATGCTTGAGCCATCTGTCACTTCAATTCTCCAAATATATTCCTGATTATTGACCAATCCGGAAACAGGCACAGAGTATTGTCCTGAAGGAACCCCAGAAACATATGCTGAGCCAACATTAGGGATTGTAGTGACATTATAAGTCATTGAGCCATTATCACTGATATTAAAGACAAGCGAAGAAAGCGTGAATGCTCCCTGATAATCTGCAGGAGATATCGCTTCAACAATAGGCTTTGTCGTATTTATATTATCAGTAGTTGTGAAAGTATACTCATACTGCTTGCTGTTGCCCTTGGCATCTGTCAAAGTGACTCTCCACTTATATTCCGTTGAAGGATCAGTGACGTATGGGCTTGAATTAGAAGTGAAATTCCCATTTGTGACATTAGTATATTTTGCTAATTGCCTCCACTGGAATCCTTGATACACCTCAAACGAAACATTGAACCTGTCTTTTTGGAAGTCAACAGCACGTATAGTTATCTTCGGATTAGCACTGACATTGACTGCGCCATCCACAGGATTAGTGCTTATGACGAAAGGTGCCAATGGACCAGGATAATCAACGAACTCTGCAGCTCCTCGTCTGAATTCGCTGTATTGTTGCACATCAGCTCTCGGTTGCGGATATCTAGTCGGAGCAAGAGTGTCATATACAAAAAATTTGCCTCTAACGCCCGTGATTAAAACTTCATTCAATCCGTCTCCATCGATGTCATATACTCTTGGGGGGATTAATTGTCCTGCACCAGGTATGTTTATCTGATCGATAAGATTGAACTCTGAATCATAGATAAGCAATGGGAAATCTGTCAACCATCCTTGGTTACCCATTGATGCCAAAATCTGCATCTCTCCATCTGGAGTTACGCTTCCAACATTTGGTGGCCATGTAGTGTGATATGTGAAATTTGGCCTGAAATCAGTCTGCCCAGTCACTAAATCAAATACTGCAAAATCCATCGGTGCATTTGTAGGATATGATGTTCCCATAATTATTTCTAAGTTTCCATCATTGTCAATATCATATGTGTTTGCTACTGCATGTGTTGGCAATCCCTTATTTTGATAATCTTTAATAGTTGATCCATCAGTTGCATTTAGGACCATCGGTCCTCTTAATGTTATTGGTTGAGCTATTACTTCTAGGTTCCCTCCAGGGTATACTTCGTCTATTATTCCCATCGGGCTGCTATGCTGAAGATCCGGCCTGCTCCATATTGGCTCAAGAGTGTCTGCATAATACACTCTCAATCCTTCTGATGGTATATTCACAAATCCATCTCTCCTGTCGCTTACATAAACCTCAAACCTGCCATCATAGTTAGAGTCGGCAAGAGATATTCCGCCCCAACATGGTTTCACTAGATGAGTGTCTACTAATATATTTCCATTATGATCTAATTTTGTCAATGCTCCTTCGTATTCGCTGTCATTTCCGCTGTATGGTTCTGGATGAGCATCTTGAGTGGCTATATATATTGTAGGATATCCGTCTCCATCTATATCATATGCTAAAAGAGGGAATACTGGCACATCTTCTCCTTTCACTTGCGCACTTGTCCACCTGATTGTTCCATTGCCATTGATGACTCTGACTCTTAAATCATTTGTGACTGTTATTACTTCTGGCGTTCCGTCATTGTTTACATCTGCTAGTTCTATTGCTCCTCTTCTAGCTCCAGGAACAGTCCATTCGATTGCTCCCGTCTTCCCATTCAATGCATACACGTTTGTTTTGGCTTCAAAAACAACTTCTATTGTGCCGTCTTTATCGATATCTCCTACGAGTGGCCAGACTTGCTCTTCCGTGGTGAGCGCGCCGATATCTGTCATCCACTTCAATTTCAATAAATCGCCTGTCGTGAATGTGGAGATTTTCTCTGCTGACTCGCCTGTGCTGTCAGTGACGTTGACTTTCCATGTATATTCGGTGTAGGGTTTTATGAAGAAGCCGTTTGCATTAGCGACGTGTCTACCGTTTGCCCTGTTGTTCAATTTCTGGATTTGTGTCCATGCAGTCCCGTTCCACATGCTGAACGTGATGTTCATCAAGTTGCCGTCAGTGTCATTGACTGTCACAGTCACATTAGAATTTGTTTTAATGGCTTTAATGCCATCGATTGGTGTCGAATTGGTTATAATCGGTGCGGCAGCGTATGCTACTCCAGAAACCATTATAAAAAACGCAAACAATATACCTATGATAAGATTTTTGTTCATCTTTAAACCCCCGAATGTACTAATTAACAGTTGGAAATACTTAAATAATTTATAAATGTTGTTATTATCGTCCAGTAGTTTCCTTTTAGATACTTAATTTCGTTGCTTGTGTACAAATGATAGAATTTTTTTCAATATATAAATCTTCACAGTAATTATCCTGTAGGTATGTTTTAGTAGTCACTATCCAGTAAATAATCATAACATTTTTAAAACAGGTGTCATTCATTGGAACATGGAAGATGATAATTCATTGTATAATGCAATGATATGGGCGTTGATCATAGGCATAATAGTAGTCATTGCAACATTATACATGACTAGGCCTGAGCCGGAGAAATTCACAGAATTATACTTCAATAATCATCAAGACCTGCCGAAATATATCGACTTAGATGAGAAGCACAATTATGAATTCACGATACACAATCTAGAGCATCAAGAAAAAGAATATGCATTCACAATCAGCACGGAATTATACGATTTCGACTTGACATGTGAACGGCCAGACCTTTGGCTTGAAGGCAACACTACAAGAAAAACAGAGACAGACGACCCGACATTATACATAAAAGAGCATACATATGCAATCACATTCAATTATGAGCTCATAAACAGCGAGTATCTATTGTTCGGGTTAACAGATAGATATGCTGTGAACATCACAGATGATACATTGACATTCAACAACAACAAAAAGATATATCAATGGAAACTGAACAACACGAACCAAAAACATAAATTCACTATATATATAGACAAAGAATTCACGAGGATAGTCCTGGACAAACAAGAATTCTATGCATTTACTGATTACGAATACACAGACGGATACCCATATTTAGAGACTGGATATGCAGAGATCACAGGGTTCCAGATAATGAGGAGGAACGCAAAACAGAACGTCAACATAAGGGTTGCAGAATCAACATACAAGGAGATACCTTTAGTGAAAGAATTAGACAAGGGAGTAGTCATATTATACAGCAGGTTCTTATCAAGCCCATTATACGACAAGATAGTCGATCAGCCAATAATCAGGACTATCGCAACAAACGATACACTCACTTATTATCACACACAAGACCCTGTAAACATCACAGACTACACATTGACAGCAAGTTTCAGGGCAGGGAATTCAAGGATCGAGACAGGATTCGAGGATGAATTAGAGATAAAATACTTCAAAGGCATATTGACTATAAACAACGTGGATCTTAATGTAGGCGTAGCTTCATCTTCAGACATAAAGATAGTGGTAAACGATAATATAGACATATTATTCAACGATAAAAAAATAATGGAACTGAACCAGACAGTGGCAGGCAAGCCATACATCAAGGCATACAACAATGCAGTGATAAACGATTTCACAATAAAAAGCAACAAAGCGCCCGTAACAATAAAATACAAGATACCGGGAAGACAGGTAGTCACATACTCTGGACTATTCACGATAAGCACAATAAGCAACATACTCAACCAAACAAAGGCAAACGACACGCTACCAGACGATGATGCATTATCAAGAGTGCAAGATCTTTATGAAAGAGAGAAGATAAATTGGGCAAATTATAGGATAACAGCATCATACATAGACACAAACAAGACGAATGAATTCACGATAAGCTACTCAAATATAGATCAAACGATATATTCAGTGAGCATAATGAACAACACGGCATTAATACTGATCGACGGAACATTGAGAGAAATCCCTGTAGAATCATACGCGATAAACAGGGTGGCGATAGATGTCAACGGTGAAACAATGACTATATATTTAAACGACAAGCAGCTTATAAGAGAAAAGATCCCGATAAAAGAAGGATTCATACTATTCGAGTATTCGGGAATAAACCTCTTGAATGCACAAGCAGAGAACAAGGACACAAACACCGTGAAAATATACCGTAAACAAGCAAACACGGAATGCGACCCGATACTCATAAAAAAATATGAATACACAAACACGAAATCATTAGGTCATGACCAATCATTGGTATTCAATGCATATTTCAACATCACAGAGCCATTTGACATAGCAAAGATCAAAGTAAGTCTGGACAATGGACAAGAAATACATTACTGGGTGAGACAAAAATGATAGAACTATTAAAGATAATATTCGGGTTGCCTTTAGCTTTATTCATACCAGGGTACTTAATCGCAAGGATATTCTTCGAAGAGCTGGAAGAACTGGAAAAAATTGCATTAGGATTTGTCCTTAGCATAGCATTAGACATACTCGTAGGATTATTCTTAGGATACAACAAATACATGAAAGAACTGACAGGCGGGATAACAGCAACAAACCTATGGATATATTTAGGGAGCATAACAATCATATTAGCGATATTCTGGGCATTGATACAGAAAGAAGAATGGAAAAAAACAAGAGATTGGATAAAGAGATTATTTGAAATTTCTAAATAAATCCTAAATATAAGCGACAACTAAAACAACAATCCCTAACAATAAGCAATACAATGAGAACCAACTGAACTTGTCTCTCTTGATGATATTCATCAAAAGTTTCAGAGTGAAATATCCGACTATGGCAGAGACTAAAGTCCCAATGATCACAGGCAACGGGTCAGTGAATGCCGTTATGTCGCCAAGATGCAATACAAATGCACCAAGGATTGCGGGAATAAATATCAAGAAACTGAATCTCGCCGCTTCTTCTTTCCGCACACCGAGCATCATACCGGAGCTGATTGTGCTGCCCGATCGTGAAACTCCAGGAAGGATCGCGATAGCTTGAAAGATACCGATGCCTAATGCGTTCATATAAGTCATCCGGCCTTCTTTCTTCTTCGGATATCTCGACAGGAAAAGCAGCAATGAAGTGAACAGCAATGCGAACCCCACAGTTCGCAAATCCTTGAATATCGATTCAATGAAATCCTGAAAAAAATATCCGACCAACGCAATAGGAATAGTCGCTATGATAATCATCAACACTATCCTAAATTTTTCCCTATCACCATCAAACACTCCAAAAATCAATTCACGGATATCCTTCCTGAAATAATATAGCACAACAATAAGGCTTCCCACATGTAACATTATATCGAAAAGCAGAGGCTGCGATAATCCGAATAAATGTTCAAACAATACAAGATGTCCAGAACTGGAGACAGGAAGCCATTCAGTGATGCCTTGAACAATCCCTAGAATGATAGCTTGGAAAATATCCATTTGAACACCCCCAAGCCGACAACAATCCCTAGCAAGTCAGCAAGCATATCATAGTAGCTGAAACTCCTAGAAGGGAAAAATGATTGTAAGGATTCAGAAAGAACAACAAATATTAAACAAAACACTATTCCTATAATATAATAATGTTTGAATCTAAACAATTGAAAAGTCTTAAGCGCCAATATGGACAGCACAAAGAATTCTGCAAAATGTATCAGCTTGTCATTATTATCGATAACTTCAAGATTCTTCGGGACAGTGATCAGAAATCCGACCATCATGACAATAATATATAGTATAAGCAAGCCTAGAACTACATATCTCCCATTTTTGTGCTTTTCATCATCGGATTTGCTCATGAACGAAGATTATGACCATCGTTTATAAAATTTGTTAAAGAATTGACTTCCTTCACGTCGCTCAGGCCGTTTTTGCAAATCGAAAACATTTTTAAATGAACCATATTTCCTCCTCAGTATAAGTCAAGCGATCAATCGCGTAGCGCTTGTCTACAAGGAGATTAATACTAAAAAATGGCAGAAAACAATAAGAATGCAGCAAAGAACGCCGCAAGAGCAGCTGCAGAGTTAAAGAAGCAGAAAAAGAAGAAGTGGTGCCCGATAATTGCGCCCGCAATGTTCAACAATAAGGTTATAGGAGAATCATTGCTGGATGATGCATCAATGCTCATGAACAGGCATGTAACAGTGAACATGATGCAGCTTTCTGGAGACATGAAAAGACAGAACGTAAGCATAATGTTCAAAGTGACAGACGTAAAAGAGGGCAAGGGATTGACTGAAG
>CAZQDS010000041.1:0-8944 GCA_964591655.1 uncultured Methanosarcinales archaeon | reverse complement strand
ATACCGCCTGCGATCTTGAAGCCGTCAAAACTTATCCCTAATACCTCAAGCAAGTATAATCCTGAAATGAGGAACACCAATATCAATACTGCAGCCACACCTATTGCGATATATATTGCCTTATCCTTCTGTTTCTGGTCGAAATCTTTAGAGTACCCTAAGAAAAAAGCCACACTCATGAAAGGATCCATTATGATAAACAATGTAATGAAAGACCTTATGAATTCCTCAAACATAGACTCACCTTAAAACCACAATAACATACTGCTAATGATGCTTGTTTATTAATTTTACTGTCCCAAATACCGAAGGTTTTCCGGAAATCTATGGCAAATTTTTATAAAAATCATCCAAATATGTTTATGAGATGATTTTTATGGAAAAAATAACGCCAGAATTCACAGAAATACTCGGATTATTATGTGCAGAGGGGCATTATAGCTTAAGACGATATAGTTATTGGGGGCTTGATAGAGGTAGGAAAAGATATTACAAAAACCAAAAGTCTGAACACATAGAATTCTATAATAAAGACGTTAAACTTTTGGAAAGACTTCAAAAATTATTGGAAAAAGAATTTCAGTATTATCCAAAAATTACGAAGCACGGAAAAATCAACATTTGCAGAAGAGATATAATAAAATCCATTCTTAATCAAACACCACTCGGACATTTAAAATGGAAAGTTCCTGCATCAATAATAGAATCTGAAGATACAATAATTGCATTCATTAGGGGATATTTTGATGGCGATGGAACGATGAGCAACAGGATCAGATTCTTCTCAACAAATGAGAGTGGTTTGACACAGGTTTCACAATTGCTGATAAAATTGAACATAAAATACACACTGCCAAAACCCATCTTAAAAGAACACAGAAAACCATTATATTACATACAAATCAGAGAAAAAGAAAGAGAAAGATTTTTAAACGTTATAAAACCAACGTCTAAAAGCCACGGCATGCGGAGGTAAAGATTTTATTATCTTCTCTAGAGCAAAGCCTGGTCAAATGCGCAGGACTTAAGCATACGGTTGTGACAACTCAACTCGTTGAGATATCCTGTCACTTAGTGTGTTCGAGGGTTCGAATATCCCAGAGGGAGACCACGAATCTCCCCGAGATTCGAAAGTCCCTTCCTCCGCATTTTTATTTGGGAAAATTCAGAAATGGATTTTCCCAAATTCCGCATTTTTCGATCATATGATATAATAATATAATAATGCCATACGATAATACCATACAATCATATCATATGTTGTGTCTTTGCAAGAATTCTTCTAGACTATAATAATCTTGACGTATCATCACAATAGTCAATGTCGCTATAGCTAACCCTAAATCCCTTATCCCTATCTCTGTGAAACCTATAGTGAATGTTATCCCAAGAAGATGCAGTCCTAAAAGCAGTGCAGCTATCCTCCTATACATCCCTAATGCCAATAATGATCCAGCAAGAACCTCAAAGCCGCCATTCAAAACGACAAAAGTCCTTGGACTCATCGGAAGCATGCTTACCTCTTTCGGAAGCCACCCAATGAATGCCTCTGGCGTCACCAATTGGCTAATACCGAAGTAAAGGAATACTGCCGCTATCCCTATCCTTAATATAACTGGCGCATATTTTTCTGTATCAATATTGTTGAATTGCATTTTGTACCTCATCAAATATGATCTAATCTACGGAATCTACGGGCATTAATCTCCCACTATTATCGTTGCAGTAGGGCCTCCATCTTTTTTATGGAATGTATATGTTCCTTCATTATTGAACGTATAAGTTTTTTGCGTATATTCATGGTCGAGCTTCATGTCATTTGGTGGCTGTGGACTGAATTGCAGTATTATCTCATCTCCAGGGTTTGAATAGACAAAAGTGACTGTATCACCTTCATTTATTGACAATGATGAAGGGCTTATGGAGCCGGAACTTGTTATCGTGAATGTCAACCCAGATGTTGAATTTTGTGAACCATTTTGACCGCCTCCACCACCGCCTGCGATATCTCCTATGTAATAATTGTTCAATAAATTCCTTGCATTATTGCTATGAGACCCGCTGCCTCCTCTAGTGTTGAATGCGGTTGTTGATTCTTGACCACAATTGTTTCTTATTTGGCTCACGCCACCAGGATGCACAGGGATATATGCAGTCACATCATATACTTTTCCGTTTATGAGAAGCCAACAATCAGACTGAGTGTTATGTGTAGCTAATTCAGCCATTGTTATGCCTGAAGTGTTGCCTCCCGGTGGCAATGGATTAGCGACACTAAAAGTCACTGATACGCTTGAAGTCATTGGAATGCCGGCGCTTGAGCATCTCACATAATAATTGTATGAGTTTCCATCAGATAAGCCCGTGAGCGTAGATGAATGCGATGTTCCGCCTGTTGATGTGAAATCATTGCTCATGCTTGCATATGCCTTATTAGAAGTGTCATACTTGCATGTTGCACCCTTGTCAGTAATTGCAGTCAAAGTAGTTTGTGTTGTCCCTGATGTGAGTTGCGCACCGTTTGATGGGGCAGTTATTGATGCACTTGGAGGAAGAGGGGTTAATATCACTAAAGGACCAAGCAAGTAATTCTCAAGAAGGTTCTTAGCAGTATTTGAATGGCTGTCGCCTGATCCTCCTTTAGTATTGAATGCGAGCGTCGATTCCTTTCCGCAGTTGTTTGTTATCATGGAAATCCCGCCAGGATGCACCGATATATAAGAGGTCACGTCATAAACATTCCCTTCGATGAGCAGCCAACAATCAGATTGGGAATCATGCAATGCGAGCTCTTCCATCGTCAAGTTAGCCACGACTGGTTCCATTATGCTGAATGTTATCTTGACACTGGATGTCATCAATGAGCCGTCAAAACCTTCACATCGCACATATCTCGTGTATGATTTTCCATCACTCAAGCTCTTCAGCGATACAATGTGGGTTCTTCCACCGGTATCATCGAACGAGTATCTCATGGTGCCGTAATCCTTGTCTGAAGTGTCGTATTTGCATACTGCATCCTTGTCTGTCGTTACTTTAAGATCCGTCTTTATCGTGCCAGCAGGAAGCACTGATCCTGGAGCGATGATTCTCGCTATTGGAGGCAACAGCTCTGTTTCAGCCACTGGGCCGAGAAGATAATCATCGAGCAACCTGTTCGCAAAACTTGAATGAGTGTCTCCCGTACCACCTTTGGTTTCGAATTCTGATGTCGCATCCTTACCACAATTCCTTGTGATCATCAACACTCCGCCAGGATGTGATGAGATATAATCAGTGACGTCATAGACGTTGCCATCAATTATTATCCAACAATCAGATTGTTTATTATGTCTGGATATCTCATCAAGTGTCAATGCGACACTCAAATTTTCTACAGGAACAGTATTATTTGCAATTATTGCTAGGTTCTCTTCAACAATAGTGCTATTGACAATATTTGAAGAGGTGTTTTTCACAGGCCCTCCTACACTTGCAACAAGATATTTGCTCAATAATGATTTTGCAAAATCACTATGATCTTTGCCGCTGCCACCTTTTGTCGCAAACATTTCTGTACCATCCCTTCCACATGCCTCTGCTATTATCGGACCTCCTGGATGTATATTTATGTACCCGGTAATATTATATATATTGGAGCCGATTATTGTAAAGCAATCACCTGGTGTCGAATGTTTGCTCACATCTATAGATAATTCGCTGTTTATAGGGATTGAAGTGTTAAAAGACGATTCTTGAGGTTTAGTGCTCAAGCTTATGATTGTAGGTATAATTACTATGACAAACAAAATAGACAATATACCCATCCTCACCTTATCCATAAAGATACCAGATATCGGTTCATTTAAAAAATTAATGCAAATTGCTTCCTAATCCCCAATACATTTAAATATCTCTTGCGCGCACATCATTTTATGAAAGTCAAGTCATTGAAAAATAGGTGGTGGTTCATAATCGGGATGCTTTCATTGCTTGGGGCATCCATATCCAGCATAATAAGATCACTGGATGGCTACGGCTTCTTATCTAACATTTACTTGACCATTGACTGGTTTGCGGCATGCATCATATATTTCTATATCGGAGCAATCATAGGGCACATTATCGATTATCTGCAGAATAAGAAAATAAGGCATCCATTATGGTTCTGGATGATTATTGCATTCTGGCTGATAAGCACAATAACATTGCTGTTCATCGCCGATAGGTCTAAAATAAGCATGGTAGGAATATTCCTATTCCCATTAGCGTACGGGATATTCCTCATAGGGATGACGTTCACGATGATATTCCCTGATGTAATAGTCAATTCGCATTATGGGAAATTATTCTTTGATCTAGCATTCATGGCAGCATTCGGATTCTGGGTATATTATGAATATAAGAATAAGAGAAAGTTATTAAGGAAAATCCTCCTATGGGCCATCTTCGCAGTATTCCTGCTCGGATTCATTGGATGCGCCACGCAACTTTCTTAGAGGTCACAAACTTTAAAAATGACTTGTTGATTCTTAGAGTAATGCCTCTGTAACACAGAAAAATCTTTTGCAGATTTTTAGTGCACAGATGCTCACTGTCGTTCGCCTCTGTAGCATAGTAGCTATTGCGGCTGCCTAGTAAGCATATCAAAAAACGATGTGCTAAGAAAGCAGCAGGTCACGAGTGCAATTCTCGTCAGAGGCTTTCTTTTTTAGTCCGAAGCCTTAGGCACCGAAAAGGTACCAAAACTAGATAAGAAACCTACTTCTTGGAGTATGTAAAATGGCAGA
Source organism: uncultured Methanosarcinales archaeon (assembly GCA_964591655.1). GTDB lineage: Archaea > Nanobdellota > Nanobdellia > Woesearchaeales > UBA9642 > UBA9642. The sequence goes on along the minus strand of CAZQDS010000041.1, from coordinate 4,175 downwards.
ATATCAAAACCTATACCATATACATGATATGCCCAGAAGATACGAATCTGCGGTAAAAAACATGAAAAAGAAGAAAATAACCGCTAGCAACAAAACCCTAATACTGGAATTTGACAGATACCTCAAGGTCAATATGAATATTACCTTGACCAGAAGAATAAAATATGTTAGAATACTAACTACTTGCGCGGAATTCTTAGGAAAAGACTTCAAGAAGGCAAGTTTTAAGGATATTCAAATGGTAGTAGAGAAGATTGAGGATAGCAACTGGGCCAGTGCTACAAAGAAAGACTATAAAATGTTATTAAAACGGTATTATAAATATTTACTAGGAAAGGATGTAGAATATCCGCCAAATGTAAAATGGATAAAAGCACGTTTAGAATATAACATCCACACTAGAAAAGAGGAATTATTGACAGAAGACGACATACAAAAAATGTTAGCTGTCGCTCAAAACTATCGAGATAAAGCATTCATTCATGTACTATACGAATCAGGTGGTCGTATAGGCGAGATTGGAACACTAAGAATTAAGGATGTCAATTTCGATAACTATGGCGTACAAATAAATGTGAACGGAAAGACGGGAGAAAGACCTATACGCTTAGTAAAATCGGCAAGTGACTTAAGCTATTGGGTAAGACATCATCCAAACAATAATCCAGATGCTCCATTATGGTGCGTTTTTCGAGACCCGAAGGAATGCTTAAAGTATTCTGCCTACGTAAAGATAATTAAAACTCATTTCAAGTTAGCCAAAATTGACAAAGTGAAAAAATGTAATCCTCATAGCTTCAGGCACGCAACATTAACTCGATTATCTTCTTATCTTAGCGACCAGGAAATTAAGATTTACGCCGGCTGGGAAAAAACCTCTACAATGGTAGATACTTATATGCACTTAAGCGGCGGAGATGTATCAAATAAAATACTCAAGATAAACGGGATAAAAAAAGAAGATAATGAAGTCGAAGACAAGCCACTTCTCTGTTGGAGATGTAACTCGCCAAACCCAAAACATAATCAATTTTGTTATAATTGCAACAATATTTTAGACGAAAAGCTTTCGGTACATTTTAAGCAGGGAGAAGAATGGGAAACAAAAATACGGTCGAACCCAGAAGCCCTAGAATTGATGCAAAAATTAGTTTTGGCACTAGAAAAATCCTAAAATAATCAAGAGATATCGCTTCTAGTGCCATTTCTGAAGGCTTTTTCTCGTCGACAAAAGGTTTAAATATAAGTTAAATAATACTTCTTGTTCATGAAGTATAAAAGAAAAAAAGATTGTACTTTATCAAGTAGAGGTAAACAAGAAGAAGTAGATGCAAGTAGAAGTAAAACCAGACAGTTGAAAGTTAGAGTATCGAAATCTATATATGAAAAGATACGAAATGAAAGTAAAGAAAAAGCAATGAGTATAAGTGGATATATTAACAGTTTAATTATTAGAAGATTTGAATTCGAATCGAAGTTCGATAAATATTTTGAAAATTAATAATCCGATTCGATTAGTATTAGTTGTTCTAGCATATAAGTAGACCAGAAAACATAATAAAGATACAATTACGGAAATCGAAAGTATTAAATCTCATTAGATATTAGAATATACTATAAGCTTAAAGTCTTTCGACGACTTAATAATGAACATTTTATCACCGTTTTATTTTTCAGTTCGATTTTATCGGACTTTTTACTTTACGTTTCTAAAAGAATTATGGAGATTAAAATATGAATAATACAAATACTGATATCAAACTAGCGATATATGTTAGAACGAGTAAACGTGACCAGCATGTTGAAAATCAAAGATTAGTTTTAGAAAGATATGCTAAATCTTTAGGATACTCTTACGATATTTATGAAGAGAAAGAATCCACTAGAAAGACTAGACCGATAAAACAAGAGATATTGAACAAATTACGAAAAAGAGAATACGACGGTATACTGATCTGGAAACTAGACAGATGGGCGAGGTCTCTTCAAGAATTAATTATAGATATAGATGAAATAACGCGAAAGGGCTTACACTTTATTGTTGCCACAGCTCCGATTGATACAACAAATGCCTCAGGAAGATTATTTATCAATATTCTGGCTTCTTTCGCCGAATTTGAAAGAGATATTATTAGGGAACGGACGATAGCCGGCTTAGATAGGGCTAGAGCCGAAGGTAAAACGCTAGGAAGACCTAGAAAAAGACCCGCTAGTATTAAGGAGGGGTTTTAAGAACGACGAATCCTGGGTAAATAAACGGTCGTTTAAAGGAGGAGAAAAATATGAATCAAACAAAATTATTTTTGGAAGTATTAGGCTGGATATTGATAATAACATTAATATTATTTGTTGTAATTATGTATTTGAAGTATCAACTAAAATTATTCGGAGGATAAAAATGGTATGTACTTGCTCCGATTGTAAAAGATTGAGAATGAGAAGAAAAAGAAATCCTTTAAACCAAAGGAAAAAGAGACCTTTACACGATATATTTGTTAAAGCACCACGAGAAAAACAAGAGGAATAAAATGGGAAAAAGAATAATGAAGTTAAGTTTTGGAAATAAAAAGAGCTATATCTATCTCGATTATCAGGAATATGTCACAATGAATACAATAATTAAGGCGATAAGAATAATAAATGCACAAGGCTATAAAAAATTTAGTTCATCGAGATTAATTACCGTAGCATTCAAATATAGAAGCAAAGAATTCGTCACTTCTAATCGTATCCGTAGAATGATTGCGTTTTTAATAGCTGCACGATACATCACAGTCACTCAAAAGGGAAACTTGAGACTAATATCTATAGGCGATTCATTAAGAAATATCCTAGAAGAAAAAACCAAGTCATCTAATATTGAAACTAAAAAAGATTTAGTTTCCAATACGTAATATAAGATATTATAAGATATTATTAGATAGATATACCGCTTTAAGCGTATTATCCTTAAGAAAAAATCCCTTTAATTAAATCAAGAAATATTTTCGGGGCGGGATATATAATCTAGAAATCCCGATTAGCGAGAAAAGAATATGTACGGTACCGAATCGGTACCAATAGTTTAAATATGTTTGATATTGAAGTTTAGAAGGTGATAAAAATGATAAAATATGCGAGAATAAAAGATAGAAAAATAGTTAATAAAGGATTGGTTTGTTTGAACAAGACGAAGATAAGTTTGGTAGCATACCGTATTTTACATGATGCCATGCAAAGTGAAGGGTATGAAAATATGAGCTACACTTTAGAATTCATTCTGCGACGATACAAGTATAGAGATGAAGCAAAAGTAAGGGAAGATATAGCAAATGATAAGTTTGAAGAGTTAAATACAGATCCAAATAATGAAGATGTCTATAATCAAGACGAATTGTGGCAAGTGCTAGGTAGAAATAGAAATACGTTTACAGAATTGAATTATTAAATATTGAGGAAATGAAGATGCAAAATAATTATACGACCCTATTAGGTCTCTGGAAACGAATATACGAACTTATGGTTGCAAAGAACGAGCATCTAATTATACCTTATTTCCATTTGATTTTGAGTGTATTGATTGGTAACGTAAAAGTTTCTTTTGCTGGAAAATATGAGCATGTAAAAATATTTATTAATTCTATACAGCCTAGTGGAACAGGTAAGGGAACTGTTACAAATGTTGTTGGAGTAGTATTATCTAATCTAGGAAAGAGGGTTGAAAAGGTCAATAAGTTTACTGAAGCGGCGATTATAGGAACAATTGTTGAATCATCAAAAGATGACGAAGATAACATAAGATATGGACTTCTCTATAATAACGACTATATAGATGTTGATGAAGCAAGTGTTCTATTTAGCTCTTCAGGTCATAAGGAGGACTTGCTACAATGTATAAATGGATACTATGATTCTATGACCATGTTCAAATCATTACGGTTGGGAAATATAAAATATACTGGTAACGCAGTATTATCCACATCAACATTTTTCACAAGAGATATACAGAGTGTGCTATTGACCGGCATTATACCTAGAACTTTTACTACATATAAAACTTATAGCACTGAAGAGATTAAAATTATATCTAAGGAGCAAGATAAATTAGCCATAGTCGACCTTCAACGTGATATAATCCCTATAATTACACAGATTGGTGAAATAATAAAAAATATCGATTATACACAATATAGCAA
>CAZQDS010000040.1:0-9160 GCA_964591655.1 uncultured Methanosarcinales archaeon | reverse complement strand
TATTCGTCAAGATTCAGTACAATCATAAAAAATAGGCAATAAGAATTTATTTAAAAATATATCGGAAATGAAGATATAAAAAAAGATATTGAAGAAAAATTTTAAGAAATAAAAAAACTATATTGCAAGTTCATCTATTCTTTCATGCAAGAAATCCTTGCCTTCATACCTTTCCAACAATTCCATTATCCTCTTATTCATCTTCTCAACCCCCTTGTAAGGCTTTCCATCTGTGAATAGAACAGTCCTTCTATATATTCATGGTCGTTGTGCCTTCCGAACTCTATTCCGGGCCCGCTTCCGAATTCATCTCCTATCGCTTCTATCATTTTTGCCTCCGGTTCACGCAATAATAAAACAATCATGACAATCGTTTAAATACCCTGCGAGCAAATGTCCAGTGTGGACAGTGTACTTTTTGAACACACATAAGCACAAACTATATAACCTCAAAGATACATTTTATATCAAGTATATGGTATTATACTGAATGTCATGCAAATAATATCACACTAAAAAAGAGGCACATGTTTTTAATAAAGCAAAAGGAAGACCTGAACAGGGCAATAGACAAGATCAACAAGGGAAACACATATCAGGCATTAGACATAATAAACAAGCATCTAAGAGAGATAGTAGAGACAACAAATCCTACATTAGATAAAATAAAGGATTCTATAAGCGAATACCATCAATATCTCGAGGATTCAAGAGTGCTGTTAGAAAAATCTACAAAAGAGACAGTAAGCATAGAATCAAGCATGATAGAGGAAGCCAAAAACAAGATAAACAATGCAAAAAGAAAATTAGCCGCACTAGATGAATGCGGCAAGATAATGGTCAAGTGCAAAGATAAACTGCAATAATACGCCAACGGTATACACAATTTAATACTCTGTCAATTTCTTATTCACGATTGTCGTATTCCCGCCTGCATATGTCCTTTCCAAAGAAATGAATTTCCCTTCATCCAATTTATTGATTTTCCGCTGGAATGTCTTATAGCTTGATTTCCCGCCAGCCTTCTCATACACCTTGAACAGGTCGCCGATCTTCTTTCCAGAATTCTCCTTGATTATCTTAAGGATGCTCTTTGCCTCATCATCCAATTCATCAGTGTTCTTTATTGTGAATTGGTCTATCTTCTTGATAGCTGATTGCACATGGTCCGATGTGACCTTCCTCGCAGCCTTCTCCTCAGCGATCAATGCACTCTCCCTCAATAAAAACAACCCTATTCTTATGTCTTTTAATTCTGACGCTTTAGATGCTATCGTTTCAATGGCTTCATCGCCGAAACAATCATCGTGGAATGCCAGCATAGTCCTTTGCCTTAAAATCCCCAACATCTCATCTTTTGTGTATTGCGGGAACTCTATCTGCTCAAGCAACAATCTGCTCCGTATCCTATCATCAAGCTCAAGCATCCATGACTTATAGTTCGTTACAAGAAATATCGACTTTTTCAAGATGTTCTCTGCAAGGATGTACAAGAAATCAGTGTCCTCTGCCTTGTCAATTTCATCGAATATGAATATTGCGGCCTTCTTGTTGATTATCTGCTCCACAATCTTAAAAAGGTCCTCGGTGTTTTTATTCTGCACGAATGCATAGCCTAAAACATCGCAAATCTCTAAAGCGACCTTGTATGTGGTGTTCTTATGCCAGCAATTGATATATATTATCTCTAATTTCTCATAAAGCTCATCGCTTTCTTCCAACTCTTTTATTAAATGTCTTAATGCGGCAGTCTTCCCTACACCTGGTGGACCATGAACCAAAACATTCCGCCCATTATGTTCAGAAAGAAGAGGCCTTATGCATGAAGCGAGATACTTCTGCTGATTCTCCCTATAAGGTATTATTTTCGGGAGAAAACTATAATCTAAAGCATACTCATTCTTGAACAACGATTCAGTATTCTTCAGAAGGTCATCATATATACCCATTATAAGGTGATTCAATATATGTTTAAAAAGTTAATGCAGGAAAAAAATAAAAAGAGCTATTTCAATAAATCGTCAGTACCGCTAATAAGCTCTTGCTTCTGTGTCGTCTTCCTTTCAATCTTTACCTTGTTTATCTTTTTATGATCCACATCTATAACTGTGATCGTCAAATCCCCTACGTTAATCACTTGACCTTTTTTCGGCACCTTGCCTATAATAAAAAAGACATATCCTGCAATAGTCTGATAATGAGGATCCTCTTTTATATGGGCGTTTATCAATTCATTGATCTCGTCGATATTCGTCGTCCCTGGAACCACTACAGTTTTTTCATCCACTTTCTTGATATTATTCTCATCCTCATCATCACTTTCGTCCTGGATCTCACCGACAAGCTCCTCAAGCACATCTTCTAGAGTGACTATCCCCAATGTGTTGCCGAATTCATTCACAACGACGGCGATATGCTCCTTTTTGCTCTTGAAATAATGGAATAACGTGCTTATCTTTTTAGAGGCAGGCACATGTACTATTTTTCTCTTGACATCCGTTATCTTTACATCAAGCTGCCCTTTTTCTATATATGGAAGCAAGTCTTTTATGAAAATGACGCCGACTATTTCCTCAATATGCTTCTCATAAACAGGTATCCTAGAAAAATTATCCCTTATCAAAAGGTGTATTATGTCCCTGATAGATTTATTCGATTCGACAGCGACAACTTTAGTTATGGGCGTCATTATCTCACTGACCGCAATATCATTGAAATCCAATATATTATGTATCATCTCCTTCTCTGTCTCCTTGATTGCGCCTTCCTCATGGCTCATCTGGACAAATTCCTTTATCTCGCCTGCACTGTAATAATGCGTCTCCTTCAACGAGACCCCGAATAAGCCCAATATCAGCCCCGCTATCGCCTCAAAAAACAGCCTTAATGGCGTGAATAATACATTAAAAAAGACAAAGAATCTGGCTCCAAACAACGCAAAATGCTCCGCTTTTTTTACGGCCAGAGTCTTAGGAGTTATTTCTCCAAAAACCAATAACAAGAAAGTCATCGCGCCAGTAGCTATAGCGATTGCATAACCCTCGAACAGCCCAAAACGAGATGCATAATCAAATGTTATTTTTGTGGCGAGGGATGCGGCTCCAGTATTTACAATATTGTTGCCGATGAGAAGGGTGATCACAGTATTATGCTGATTCTGCTTGAATTTTGATACTAGCTTGGCATTCCTTACTTTTTTCCTAACGAGCTCCCTGATCCTTGATGTCCTTAAAGAGAGTATTGCAGACTCGTAACCAGAAAAGAAGAAAGAGCACATGATAAAAACAACCATCAAAATCCATTCATACAATTGAACCACCAAGTATACCACGTACATGCAGGTTTATAAATATTTGCAGAAAGGACCATCTCAAAGTGAATATTTAAAAAACAAGCAACACTCCCAAAAGACATGATAATTGCAAGAGCAGAGGAAGAGAAGAATATTATAGAGAAAATGATCCCTATTTATGCAGTTGAAACAGATTTTGTCATAAGCACGGAAGATAGCATATATTTGAAAAAATTTTTCACGAGCTTTGCGACTTCTAAAATGACATATGCACCCGACTACTATGTTGAAGAGAGAATAGCACATAAGTTGGTTAGAATGAAACTTGATATAAACGGATTAAACCATATCGGATATTATCGCATAATGGATTCTACCCTCGAAGAGATAGCGCTCTACAATTTGAATAATCCGCAACTAATAAGCTTGCAAATGGGCAAAAAACACGGATTATATGACAGACAGCACAATCTTGTTGAAACAGGTATCATGCGATCATTCGAAGTCCCGAAATACAATGAAAATATTGGAGATTCATATAAGTATATCGGCAAATATTTGAGCCCAGAAAAGACATATGGATTTTTTAATGCCTCTGAGTCGGCCGTAAACCCGAAAAATAATATTGTCGCAATATTTGAGATTACTCAAAAACATGAAAAATGTTAAACATTTTTGGGCTGTGGAATTTCCAAGAGAAATCCCAAAACAATAAACTATATTAAACCAATACGTTCTTTTTTATTAAAATGGCACAGAACCTAGTGAAGAGTTTAGTCGTAAGCTTCGGATTCCTTAATGGGATATGGCTTGCGGTCGGGATAAACCCCCAGGATGAATTGATACATTTTCTACAACCAATACTTTCGGGGATACATCCATGGATCATGACATTGTTCATAATATTGCCAGGATTGCTAATGATAGGGACAGTCATAACAATATTAAAGATATACAGGCGTGGAGGGATTGCAGGCGCTGCAGCTGTAATGATGGCATTCATTGCAGGGGCGGTGATACTCCAGAATTATATAGTATCAATAGGATTGATGCTGATGGCACTGATAATAGGCCAGATATCGTTCAGGAAAATATTCTAAATCAAGAGAAAAATTTAAATATAAGCACAAGAAGATTATGAAAGGTGAAATGAGATGGGATTCTGGAAAAAATGGTTCGGAATGAGAAAAATAGTTATTGGTGGTATAACACTTATTACATTGATAACCGCAGCATACGGTATAAAAAGGGGGATAGAGGAATATAAAGACTGGCAGAAGGATCCTATTGTAAAAGCAACACATGTCAGTCTTGAAGAATTCATATCAGTTGTAACGCATGCCGAAGATGCATATGATAAAAAAGATAGTGTAGAAATACTTTTATCATATAAGGACCTATTGAAGCTGAAGCCAGATTTTGAAGAGAATATATTCGATGAAAAACGAATTGGTGAACTGGTGAGTAAAGGGGCTGTAAGTGCTGCAAATATTGATGAAATGAAGAGCATGAGTTTAAGATTCAACAAAATATTCCCTGAAATAGAAAAAGAAGCAAAAAAAATAGAGAGCGAGACTAAATAAAACATCAAATAACATCAACTTTTTAAAACCGTTTTCTTTATCTTTTTATCATGGATTATTCAGAATTAGCGGGATTATATGAAAAACTTGAGTCTACGAGCAAAAGGCTTGAGAAGACTAAATTCTTGGCTGATTTCTTGAAGGAATGCCCAGCAAAACATGTTGATAAGGTGATTCTGCTCGTTCAAGGATTGGTGTATGCGAAATATGAGGATAAAAAGATAGGTATCGCTTCAAAACTAGTGGTCAAAGCCTTGAATACTGCAACAGGCATCTCCAGTGAGGATGTAGAAAAGTCTTGGAAGAAGACTGGTGATTTAGGATTGACTGCTGAAGAGCTTGTGAAAAAGAAGAAGCAACACACTTTGTTCAGCCAGGACTTAAGTGTTGATAAGGTCTACAATACTGTAAGGAAACTGGCGGATGTAGAAGGCACAGGAAGCACTGACTTGAAGATGAAGATGATATCTGAGCTATTGACTAGTGCAAAGCCTTTAGAGGCAAGATATACTGTCAGGCTGCTTCTTGAAGATTTAAGAGTTGGCTTGGGTGAGGGAACGATAAGGGACGCTATAGCATTAGCATATTATGAGCGCAAGGAAAAGAAGGATATTGATATAGAAAATGCTCAAGGATTATTCGGGAAAGAGTCTGAACTATCCAAAATTAGGGATAAGATACAGGAAGCGTATGACCTGACTAATGATTATTCAGAAGTTGCAGCGATATTGATGGAAAAGGGCATTGACTCATTGAGCAATTTGAGCATGAACGTGCTTAAACCTGTCAAAGTTATGCTTGCACAAAAGGTCAAGGACATGAAAGAAGGTTTTGAAAAAGTCGGAACTCCCGCAGCATTAGAGTACAAGTATGATGGTTTCAGGATGCTCATAGGAAAAAAAGGGGACAAGATAATAATACATACCAGAAGACTTGAGAATGTGACTAAACAATTCCCAGATGTTGTTGAATTGATTAAGGATCATGTAAAGACCGATTCATGCATAATAGACGGAGAGGCAGTAGGTTATGACCCTAAGACAAAGAAGTACGTCCCGTTCCAGAACATCTCTCAAAGGATAAAGAGGAAATATGATATTGAGCAATTGTCAAAGGAGGTGCCTGTAGAACTGAACATATTTGACGTGCTGTATTATGATGATAAATCAACAATCAACGAGCCTTATGAGAAGAGAAGGAGAATCATCGAGAAAATCATAAAGGAAAAAGATCTTAAGATCAAGATTGCTGAGCAGATAGTCACAGATGATTTGAAAAAGGCAGAATCATTCTATAAGAAGAGTTTAGATGCGGGAAATGAGGGGATAATGCTAAAATCTTTGGATGCGCCATATAAGCCAGGCTCAAGAGTAGGATACATGGTCAAATTGAAGCCGATAATGGAAACGCTTGATCTAGTCATTGTTGCAGCAGAATGGGGTGAAGGGAAAAGGACAGGATGGTTGACTTCTTTTACTGTGGCATGCTATGATGAGGACACAGATGAATATCTAGAGATAGGAAAATTCGGGACAGGAATAAAGGAGAAGGAAGAGGAAGGTACAAGCTTTGAACAATTGACAGAATTGCTTAAACCGCACATCACGCATGAAAAAGGGCGAGAGGTTGATATAAAACCAGAATTGGTCGTTGAGATAAAGTTTGAAGAGATACAGAAGAGCCCTTCGTATAGTTCTGGATACGCATTGCGGTTCCCAAGACTCGTCCGCGTGAGAGAAGACAGAAGGCCAGATGAAAGCTCATCATTAAGCCAAATAGAAGGAATGTATAAGGAGCAATAATTCTCAAAATCATTCGGATTATTTCCGGAGAGTTAATAGAAAGGTATATAAAGGTATCAAGAGTGATACTATGAGGAGCAATAATATTTATTGAGAGGTAGATTGATGTCTGAAAAACCGCAACATATAGATTTCAAGTACAATTGGAAGATATATTTAGGATTTTTGAAAAATTATAAGTTGTTATTCATCATACTTCTAGGAGTAATATTGATACTTGAAACAGCGTATGTCGCAGATAGATATATCTTTAAAATGCTTGTTGATAGTGGGACAGAGTATTCCACGAACACCATAACACTACCAGAGCTTCAGAATACGTTATTTTTGATACTGCTATTTTTTACGAGCCTGATAATCATTAGAGCCATCAGTAAATGGTTTTATCACGATTTGATAACAAGGATAGAGACAAACATGATACTAGATTTGAAAACATATTTTTTTAATCACATAATCACATTAAGCCATGATTTTCACACAACACACAGGACTGGCTCGATGATATCACGATTGACAAGGGGATCAAGGGCAATAGAAAAGATGACTGATGTGCTCGCATTCAACGTTGCTCCGTTGATATTTCAACTGATAATAGTTTCTGGTGCAATAATGTTTTTTGACTTCGCGTCTGGGTTAATATTGTTCGTGACGGTCGTTTTATTCATAGGGTATAGTTTCTTAATAAACAGGCTTCAAGAGCCTTCAAGCATAAAAGCAAATGATGCAGAGGACTTGGAAAAAGGACAAATAGCAGACATGTTCACGAATATAGATTCCATAAAGAGTTTTGGGAAAGAGAACTACATAAAAGACAAATACAAGAGATATGGCGAAGAAACAAAGATATGGACAAAAAGAAATTGGAATTTCTATAGATGGACAGATTCAGGGCAGAGCATAATAATGAGCATAGGCATATTATTTCTATTATACTTCCCAATAGTCAAATTCCTGAACAATGAGATGTCGCTCGGGACAATAGTATTCATATACACAGCATTCCTCTCACTTGCAGGCCCGCTTTATGGTTTCGTTTATGGACTCAGAGAATATTTTAGGGTAATGGCAGATTTCCAGACATTATTCGAGTATGGAAAGATAGAACAGGATGTAAAAGATGCGCCAAACGCAAAGCCTTTGAAGATCCAGAGAGGGACAGTAGAATTCAGGAATGTTTCATTCAATTATGGAAAGAGAATGATATTTAAGGGTTTCAGCCTAAAAATACCGCAAAACAAGAAAATAGCCATTATAGGACACTCCGGATCAGGAAAAACCACTCTCGTAAAGATATTATATCGGTTATATGATGTGAGTGAAGGGAGTGTGCTGATAGATGGAAAAGATGTTCGAGACTTCAATCAGGAGTCCTTAAGGGCTGAAATGAGCAATGTCCCACAAGAGTGCGTATTATTCGATGATACGATATACAATAATATCCTTTTCTCTAGACCTGATGCGACACGTGAAGAGGTTCTCGAAGCGATAAAATTTGCGCAATTAGATAAGATAATACAAGAATTCCCGCAAAAAGAGGATACGATAGTCGGAGAAAGAGGGGTAAAATTATCCGGTGGAGAGAAACAGAGAGTGAGCATAGCGAGAGCGATACTTGCAAACAAAAAGATCCTTATACTAGATGAGGCGACATCATCATTAGATTCTGAAACTGAGCATGAGATACAGCGCGACTTACAAAGATTGATGAAAAACAGGACATCTATAATCATAGCGCACAGGTTATCAACTATAATGAGCGCTGACATGATAATAGTGATGAAAAAAGGCAAGATAGTCCAGAAAGGCACACATAAAGAATTGATAAGACGCAAAGGGGAATACAAGAAGCTTTGGAACCTGCAGAAAGGCGGATACTTGAAATCATAAACTATTTAATCCCATTTAGTTCTTTGAAATCATGAGGATACAGGAGCACTTATTCCAAGGGTTCTTCGGCATTAAGACTAAGAAGGATTCTGCGAAGTATTATAGCGAAAGAGTGAACAAACTGAGAGGATTAGATTCGGACTTGGATAAATGCATCTCTGAGTTCCAGAAGATACTGGAAAACCACACAAAGAAGATAAATGCATATAATATATTCTTAAAGGATCTGAGTGTTGATTCGTTCAAGAAAGTCAAGAGTGAAGTCATGAAGCTAGAAGGGATGTTCGATGAGGATGAGCTTGCGAATGAGTCCGAAAGAAGGTACATAGTCAAGATGGAAGATCTGCTTGCAGACATGACAAAGAATGAGGAGAACTCAGAATTGACACAGATAGAGAAAGATACGATGCAGGACTTGAAAGAGCTGCTTAGGATGATAGAGAACATAAAACCAGTATGGGAGAAGCAGCTTGAGTTCATGAAACAGGATGATGAATATACCCTGAGCAAGGCAGGAATAAAGGAATTGACAGAGATATTCAAGGAGGAGTCAAGCCTTCTAAAGATGGAAGAATCCCTTCTCAAAAAAATAG
>CAZQDS010000039.1:0-9231 GCA_964591655.1 uncultured Methanosarcinales archaeon | reverse complement strand
GGTCTTACGACCGTTCCTGCCGGAACGACGACTTGTCTTGCGATAGGTCCTGATGCAGAATTAAAGCTGGATAAACTGACTGGGCATCTAAAGATACTATAATTTTTCCAAAAACCTTTAATCAATTTCTTAAAAGTATACAAAAGTAAACTCTACAAAAGACTTTGTTATTTATAAACCAGTATAGTTTTTCACGTAGAGTTTTATCGTCTATAGAATATGTATTATAAGGGATATTATTGATTACAACAATATTTAAATAGTTGGGGTTCCTATAAGCATTGTCGTATGGGGAGAATAAACATATAGTAATATCGCGATTTAGTTGTAGGTAAAATTGGACTCCTAGTAACAAACTCTCTCTGAAGGGTAAAAATGGAGTATAACTCAAACATGCGGATTACTAACATCGTTCTAGACTATGTCGTATACGGAATGATTTTTATTGTTTTAGTGATTAGTATGTTTTTCATGCTACAATGATAAAAGACTTTTGGACTGAAGACGAACTGAGCTGGGAAGACGAAGAAGATCTGGTTCAGGAGGAAAAGTGAGCTAATCATATTGTATGATTACGCCTTCATTATAGGGTGCGCTATCGATTTTTCCGATGATTGGGGGTTTAATATGGATGAAAAATTGTTTGAAGACATACATGGAGTTAGAAAAAAATCAATGATGGCAACACTGAACAGAGAACATATTTCCAAGTATGAATTGGATGAAATTTTTGCTGCATAAACAAAAAAATGTGTCGTCACACTTACATTGTTCTGCATAAAAACACAACTTTTAAATATACACTTTTAATCTTTCTATAAGGGTGTATGCTGATGGATAAGGAAGAGAAAGCATTGAGCGATGTGCAGTTGAGACTGGAGAAAGAGAATCATCTGATAGCAGAAAGGATAAAGAAACTGATGGAGTTGAAAGAGAGATACTCTTTGCCTTACAGGTTTGAAAAAAAACATTCTAATAAGGGATTGCAAGAAAAATATTCCTCGTTGAAACCAGAAGAGCACACAAATGACGTCGCGACAACTGCAGGGAGGATAGTCGGATTGCGCAGGATGGGCAAAGTTACATTCATGCACCTGATGGATAATGATGCGAAGATACAAGCATACTTCAATGAAGGGGAATACGCAAATTATTCTGATTTGAAACTTCTTGACATGGGTGATTTCATAGGCGTGAAAGGGAAGTTGTTCAAGACAAAGACCGGCGAATTGACAATAAACGTTTTGGAAATGGAATTCTTAAGCAAGGCAATCAGGCCATTGCCAGAAAAATATCATGGACTGCAGGATACAGAGATAAAATACCGGCAGAGATATCTTGACCTGATAATGGATGACGCATCAAAGAAGAGATTTGTAGTCCGGACAAAGATTATCAAGGCGATAAGAGAATTCCTTGATGAAAAGGGGTTCATGGAAGTGGAGAATCCTACTATACAACCGATATATGGCGGTGCAGCTGCAAAGCCATTCATAACGCATTATAATGATCTCGATATGAAAGCATATCTGAGGATATCTCTGGAGCTTTACTTGAAGAAATTGATTGTCGGTGGTTTTGAGAAAGTATACGAGATGGGGAAAGTATTCAGGAACGAATCAATAGATACGAGCCACAACCCGGAATTCACGTTAATGGAACTATATTGGGCATATGCGGATTACACAGACATAATGGCACTTGTCGAGGACTTGTACAATCATGTGGCATTGAAAGTCTTCGGGACAACAAAGATAACATATCAAGGAAAAGAGATAGAATTGAAGAAACCTTGGAAGAGGATGACTATGATTGACGCGTTGCTGGAATACGGTGGCGTTGACGTGACAAAACTATCGGAAGAAGAGCTGAAATCATTGCTCGACAAGCACAAGATAGAATACCGTGAAGACATGAGCAGGGGATTATTGATAAATCAACTGTTCAAGATTGCAGAAGACAAATTGATACAACCGATCTTCATAATAGACCATCCTAAAGAGACCACGCCATTATGCAGGCTGCATAGAGAGAATCCTGAATTGATCGAAAGGTTCGAACCATACATCAATGGATGGGAGATAGGGAATGCATATTCAGAATTGAACGATGCCGTGCGTCAAAGATATCTTCTTGAAGAGCAGGCGAAAGAGTTGCGTGCAGGGATAGGCGATGCGAACCCTATGGATGAAGACTTCTGCAAAGCGATAGACCATGGATTCCCTCCGACAGGCGGACTAGGACTGGGCATAGACAGGATGATCATGCTGTTCACTGACTCAGTATCAATCAGGGACGTCATATTCTTCCCGACAATGAAACCGCACGAAGAGACGCCGCCAAAAGAGAATAAATGAAAACGAAAATAGTTGCAATCGGAGGGGGGCATGGTGGAGAGACTCTTAATGGAAAGAAGTATCCTATGGAAGTCATCCCGATATATAAGGAGATAATACGACTTTCTGATAAGAAGAATCCAAAATTTTTATTCATTCCTACAGCAAGCCATGATTCAGAAGGGTATTCTAAATTAATAAGAAAAAATTTTGAAAAACTAGGATGCATTGTTGATGTTCTTAATTTAACGAAAGATAAAAATAGGAAAAACTATTCGAAAATACTTACTT
The DNA here is from genome assembly GCA_964591655.1 of uncultured Methanosarcinales archaeon. Taxonomy (GTDB): domain Archaea; phylum Nanobdellota; class Nanobdellia; order Woesearchaeales; family UBA9642; genus UBA9642. Next base: position 6,604 of record CAZQDS010000039.1, on the reverse strand, counting down.
CTGACATAATATATGTCGGTGGCGGGAATACTTTGTTTATGATGAATTTATGGAAGAGAAAAGGGATCGATAAATTATTGCTTAAGGCCTATAAAAAAGGAATTGTACTGTCAGGATTGAGTGCCGGGGCCATATGCTGGTTCAAATCCGGAAATTCTGATTCTAGAAAATTTAAGAATAAAGATGCTAAACTAATAAAAGTTTCAGGATTGGGATACATAGATGCATTATGCTGTCCACATTATGATACTGAAAAAGATAGAAAACCAGAGTTAAAGGAAATGATGAAGAAAACTGCCGGAGTTGCAATAGCAATCGAGGAATGTTGTGCACTAGAGATAATTGATAAGAGGTATAGGATAATAACATCCAAGCCAAAAGCCAGTGCATACAAGGTTTATTGGAAAAGAGGCAAATATTATCATGAAAAAATCGTGCAAGAAAAAGAATTCTTGCCACTAGATAAATTGTTAAAGAAATGAAAACGAGAATAATCATATTACGTCATGGGGAGACTGTGGAGAATATTAGTCATATAGTGCAGGGCCAGAACCCTGGAAAATTGACTAAGCAGGGGATAGACCAGGCAAGAAGAGCAGGATTGAGATTACGCAAAGAAAAAATTGATATAATATATTCTAGTGATCTTAAGAGAGCGAGGGATACAACAAAGCAGATAGCAAAACATCACGATGTAAGAGTTGTTTATGATAAAAGATTGCGTGAACGTAATTTTGGGATGTATGAAGGGAAGAGCAGGAATATATTCATGAATGCCCTTAAGAAATCATCTAAACACATCGATATATTCAAACCACGCGGTGGAGAGAACAGAGTTGATATGGAGAGGAGGTCTAGAGACTTTTTTAATGGGCTACTTGATAAATATCCCGGAAAAAACATCTTGATCATATCGCATGGGGGATTCATAATAAATAGTTTATCGTGCCTAATGAATGATTCTTATGAGAATAACAAAAAATATATGCATGGGAATACCGGTATAAGCGTTTTTGACTTATATAGAGACAAAAATAATGATCTTCGCATAAAAATTAACAAGCTTAACTGCACAAAACACTTAAAATGAAGAAAGAAAAAATCAATCTATTGCCATTCGAATCTCTCGATAGAGAATTAGTTGTCAAAAGAGAGTATGAATCTTCAGGGAAGTTCGGCATGCGGCCAGAGGAAAGAGGCACTGAAGAGATGCTGAATTATTCTATAATAAATATTGATAAGCCATCAGGGATAACAAGCCATCAAGTATCTGCATTAGTCAAGGATATTTTAGAAAAAGAGAAGGCAGGTCATTCAGGGACGCTAGATCCCGGAGTAACTGGAGTCCTCCCTGTAGGCGTGAACAAGGCGACAAGGATAATGCAATGGTTGTTGACTGCAGGAAAAGAATATGTATGCTTGATGCATGTGCATGATGATTTCGACAAGAACAAGATAATCTTTGAGATGAAGAAATTCACAGGAAAAATGATGCAGCTCCCACCTGTGAAATCCGCAGTGAAAAGAGAGGTAAGGGAGAGGAACATATATTATGTCGATGTAATCGATATTGATGGACGGGATGTATTGTTCAAGATAGGGACACAGGCAGGCACATACATAAGGAAGTGGGTGCATGATTTCGGATTAGTCCTTGGGACGAATGCGCACATGGCAGAATTGCGAAGGACAAAAGCCGGACCGTTCAATGAAGAGAATCTGACAACATTGACTGACTTAAAAGATGCGTACCATTATTATAAGAAAGATGGCGACGATTCACAACTAAGAAAGATATTCATAACGCCTGAGAAAGCAGTAAGCCATCTGAAAAAGATATATGTCATGGATACGACAGTCAACAGTCTATGTCATGGAGCATTCTTGAAAGTCCCTGGAATAGTGAGTTTAGAGAAATCCATAGAGAAAGATGACATAGTTGCTGTCATGTCGTTGAAAGAAGAGCTTATACTTGTAGGAAAAGCGAAGATGAGCACAGAAGATATCATTAAAGAGGAGCGAGGGATTGCAGTGAAGACAGAACAGGTATTCATGGATATCGGGTTGTATCCGAAGATAGAAAAGATCTGATGAGGAGTATACTATAATGAGAGAGATATTCGAAAAACTACCGCATATAACGATTGATGATGGAAATGCAAAGGGCTATGTGTTGCTAGATACATGCTTCTTCATCCACACTTTCGAGCACCAGAAAGAGCATCAATTGAAAGATTTGGTCGCTGCGAAAAGTGTCGGCATGACAAGTTTTAATGTCGAAGAATTCTTATACAAAGAGCACGTAGTTGATGAAAGGGTGAGGGAATACGCCAGAAAATTCCTAAAGACTCACCCAATAACAATAATCGACATAAATGTCCACCCAGGCAATCTTATTCAAGAGAGAGAATTCATCAGAACTGCAGACCCCGAGATATTGAAGGATGTGCCTGACGCTTCTGATGCTGTATTGATTGCTGTCGCCATAAAGACAAGATCGACAGTCCTGACAAAAGACAAACATCACCTGTTCACGACAAAACTCGAGAATTACCTGAACAAGCATGGAATCGCTGTTCATAAGGAGTTTCATGATATACAATAAATATATAAACCATCAATGATTACCTTTTTTCATGCCTAAACAAAAAGCAAGCAAAAAGAATGCTCAAGTGAATGTGTTTGCGATATTATCATTAATATTCGGCATTTTGTTCTTCATCCCATTCGGGCCGATACTTGCAATCGTATTTGGGTTCATCTCATTGAACCAAATATCCAAAAAAGGCGAGCAAGGTAAGGAAATGGCCATTGCTGGCATAATTTTAGGATTCTTCTGGTTAATAGTTATCTTGTTGATAATATTTTTTGTGATATTGGCGATAGGGTCCGCGTTGATGATGGTTGCGCCATTAGTGCAATAAGAATCCTTTCAAAGCAACGATTCTACATCAGCAATATTGATTATTGCCTTTTCGCTTCTAGAAGTATCATCGTGGCCTATCCTTGAGCATGCGACATTGACATATATGTCTATGAAATTGAAATTCTCCAGCTCCATAAAATTTATTTCGTTTGCGTAGAATGCAAAAACATTCTTGTCAGGCCACTTATCGAGGATTTTTTGCTTAAGTCTCATCGCTCTCTTCGGGCTGCCTTGGCCCATCTTTGTCGTCATCAGAAGCCCTATGTTCTTTGAGTTGAGGAATTTAAGTTTTGCACCCTGCTTTCTCCTTGAATATTCTTTGTGGAGCTTCTTATCAAGCACTGAAAGCTTGTCTATCTTTGGGTCATAGCAATAAACATCCTTCTCATTATTGACAAGCAATGCTTTCGGATGGAATACTCCATCCCCAATATATAGGAACGCGTCAAATTCGCCATGTTTTTCATTTGCAGAGAAATCTTCCATGTTGCATCCAAGAAGCTGGCCTTTTTCAGTCACAAGCCCTTCATAGAGATAATTTTTTGATTTGCTCATGATTATTGTCTTGCCATTGCTCTCAAGCTGTTTCTGGATCTCAGCAAGCTGATGCAAGAACTGCACAGAACCGAACAAGATAAGCTTTTCTGGCAATTTCTTCATTACACTGGCAGGGACGATTATCTTTCCAGTATACTTTCCAGGGACCAAAATAACATCATAACCCTTCATGAGATAAGGATAATTGAAGGATTTAAAAAAGTTGCCCAAATTTGTCATTTATCCTAAAACAAACTTTATAAATAATCATGTTATTGGTTTATCATGGGATGGGCCAGTGAATTGTTTTTGAATTATCATTTCTTAGCATTTGCCATAGCTTGGATATTATCGATACTGATAAAGACCGCGTTGGCTGCATGGAGCAAGAAGAAGAACCCTGATATAGCGGATGGCTTTAAGAATGGCGGAATGCCATCAAGCCATAGCACTGTGGTGTCAGCAATCACATTCTCAATATTTATGACACAAGGATTTTCGGCAGTATTTTTTGTAAGCCTGGTATTCTCTTTGATAGTCATATCCGATGCATTCAGATTAAGAAGGAATGTGGGCATACAAGCAGAACAATTAAACCTGCTTCTGAAGAAATCAAAGCAAAAGACTATTGATGTGGTGTATGGACATACGCTGCCACAAGTCCTGGCAGGGATAATTCTTGGGGTAGTCATATCTTATATGATATTTATAATCATATTCTAAATTGCTTTTTGAGCATACATCCAGTGTGTACGTATCAAGAAATTATGGAGAAAAACTTATCAGGAGGATAGCGACCAATATTATGACTAAAATCGCGATCAGTACCCTTATAAATTTTTTAGTCTGTATATGGTGTTCCTTCAAGCTCCTAAATAGCCTATATTGCTCTGCCAGTTTTTTTTCAAATATCATGTCATATTCTGTTGATGGTATATTATCAATTGAGTGTGTCTTTCTCTCAATTGGCGTACCGGTCTTTTTTGCGGTATGCTTCACTTGTTTTTTTGCTTGTCTTTTTTGTGTTTTTTTCTTTGATTTAGATGCCATACCATATATATTTAAACAATCATATTAAAAGATTTATCACTACTCTATAAATAAGACTAATATTTTTAATATAAAGAGTCGTTTTTAAATGAAGGTAACGGTTATACAATAATAGCTGAACTAAAAAGAGATCTAGGATTTTGGACAGTTTTTTTTTTAATAATCACTGCGATGATTGGGACACGACTATTCTACGGGATATCAATAGCAGCAGAAATAGCAGGTAATGCATCGATACTGTCTTGGGTCATATTGAGCATTGTGACCATATATGTTGGTGCGTGTTTCGGAGAATTGACAAGCATGTATCCTCGCGCAGGAGGGATATATGAATTTACCAAGCACGCATATGGCAGGGGTCTTGCAAGCTTCCTTATAGGATGGACATCGTGGGTAGTAATAAATATGATGAACTCATTGCTTATAGTTGCAGCTTTAGACTACATATTGCCTGCAGAGGTTTCGGTAACGATTAAGATACTCTTGTCTGTGAGTATAATCATACTCTTGAATTATTTTGCATATCTCGGGACTGATAGGATTGCAGCGATGCTCGGGGTATTCGCGACCATAATTCTTGTGCTATTGATAAGTTTCGTAATATTTGGTGTGGCGCATGTAAACACACAGAACTATAGCCCTTTCTTTTCTATGCCATATATCACCATGCTTATAGCCATATTTTTCATCGTCGAAACGTTTTTTGGTTGGGAGAACGCGACATTTATGGCAGAAGAGACAAAAGATCCAGAAAAAACTATCCCTAAAGCATTAGTCTGGAGCAGCATATTCGTAACCGTTTTAGGTATATTGCTCGCGATAGTTATGCTCGGCGTAATACCTTGGCAGGAATTGTCATCTACAGCGATTCCATTAGCAGAATTCACATCCCGGTTATTTAATTCACAGATAACAGAATGGGTGCGGGTAGGTGTAGCGTTAGCATTGATAGGTTCTGCTGCCGGAGGACTGATAGGGGGCCCAAGACTTTTGCTCGGGCTGGCGAGAGATAAGTTATTCATCGAGCAATTATCAGAGATACATCCGAAACATCAAACCCCTCACAAGGCAATAATATTCCAGACTATAGTGAGCATTGCAGTGATAGTTTTTGGGTTCGGCAGCTACACTTATTTGTTGAGCCTGCTTGTCCCATTGGCATTAATAATGTACATAAGCGTCATATTGTCCGTGACTATATTGCGTTTCACAAAACCTGCTCATCCTAGACCATTCAAGGTGTGGTTTGGGAAAGTCGGTCCCATCATAGTCTCTTTGATTTATGTTGCGATCATCGTATTGTGGATAATCAATACCCCTAATAGCTTCAGTGTGGTGCGCCTCGGCTTAAGTTTCATATTATTCGGTATTCCGATATTCTTGTTGCTCGTAATCTATTACGACCCTGAAAGCATAAAGGCATTCTCAAATTTTCTCTCAAAATTCGAGGTCATAATGGAAAATTTCAATTTTCCGAAAAAATTCAGGAGAGAACTGTTATCATATTTTGAAGACATGGAAGATAAGACTGTGCTTGAATACGGTTCGGGTGTGGGGACACTAACAATGCATTTGGCAGAATCAGTCGGCCCAAGAGGGAAGATATTCGCTACGGACTTGAGCGCAAATAACGTCGATATATTGAGGAAGCGGCTTATGAAGAGAAGATTCGACAATGTCGAGGTAATACATGATGAGCATCAGATAAATAGGATACACCCTAGCATCAAGAATGTAGATATGGTTTTTTCAGTAGGGATGCTCAGCTATGTGCAGGACATAAAAAAAGTGCTTAAAGAGATATACCGGATACTCCCGCGGCATGGGAAGATATGCATGGTTGAGTATGTAGATTTCTTCTGGATACTCCCTAATGTTAAATGGCTCAGCGACAATAAGGAGATAGAAAAGATTTTTAGGAGTGCCGGATTCTCAGTCCATGTCATGAGAAAAAGAAGATTCTTATGGAGCTATGTGATCATATACGGAATAAAATCAGAAGAGGACGTGCCGTATATATAGAAGATGAGTGGCTTTATATTTCATATCTTCTTCAAGTTTCTTAATTTCTTTTTTAAGTTCATTTGGTGG
>CAZQDS010000038.1:0-9418 GCA_964591655.1 uncultured Methanosarcinales archaeon | reverse complement strand
CTTTAAACCATTTTATTAAGGAATTATACAATTTTTTTCCGACTCCACTTCCACGGTATTTTTTCATTACGTAAAAACTTTGTATATGCCCCGCATTATTTTTTATTTTATAATCGTTTAATGCAGTTTTGCCTATTATATAACCTATTATTTTTTTATCATCTTCGGCCACTAAAAAACGCGAATCTTTTTTTTCGAACGATTTCAAAATAGATTTTATGTATTTATCTTTTTTTTTGTCGATATGATTATCAAATGCCAATATCTCTTTCCCATAAGTTTCTCTCTTATATATCAAGAACTCTGCAAGCAACCCTAATATTTGTTTATGATCTGTTTTTTTGTAATCTCTGATTTTCACACTCTATGTTTATAATTATGCTTTATATTTTTTGCGAAAATAATAGCATTGTAAAAAATATTTATAGAAATAAAAATAATAAATAAAAAAATTCAGACTTACTCGTCACTAAAGTCGTCCATCTTGTACTTGAAGTCTTCTGGTTTCTTTATCATGTGCCTGTTGAGCATGTATCTCTGTGCGATTATCATGAACAATAATCCTAATGACTTCTTTCCCTTGTTGTTGCACGGTATTATCAAGTCGATATAGTTTGCCGTATTGTTCGTATCACATAATGCAATTACTGGAATGCCTACCTTGTTTGCGTCTAGGACTGCATTCTTGTCTGGCCATGCGTCAACTACAAAAACGATCTTTGCCTCTAAGAAGTTCTTCAATTGTGGATTCGTCATCAATCCTGGAGTGTATCTTCCTGCGAATGTCTTCACGCCCGTTATCTTCCCGAACATCTTCACTGCTTTCCAGCCGTTCTCTCTCCTTGAGACTATGACAATATCTTCTGGCGCATACTTTGAGAGCATGTCTGCAGCGACCCTTATCCTCTCGTCGATCTGTTGTATGTTCAATACTGTCAATCCATCCGGTCTCGTCTTGTAGATGAATTTCTCCATATACTTCGTCTTGAACTTTGTCCCTATATGTATCCCTGACTTCAAATATTCGTCTGTAGGCACTAATAAATTTTGCTCGCTCATTTTAATTATCTCCATTACCGCTTATTTGAAAGATGCTAGAAGCGTATCTTCCCCATCGTCTTTTTAACCTCAGATGGCGTCCTGTCCCTACAACGGAACAGTTTTGGTAATAAAAGAAAGGAAAAAAAATGTGTTTATAAAGGTTGCGCCTATAATGTGCATCCTGTCAGCTTTGCAAGGTTCTGCAATGTCTGCTCTCCAGGATACTTCTCTCCATCGACTATCCATGTAGGATATCCCTCGATTCCAGCGACAGTGCATGCTGCAGTCTGTACTTGAGGCTGTCCCTCTACTGCGCATTCCACATATGTGACATACTGCCATGAATCTCCGAATGCCTTCTTGTTGTTCTCACAATGCGGACACCAGGATGCCCCATACATCTTGACTCCCTTCTCTGTCAAGCATTTTGCGAAAGCATCCAAATTGGCTTCCGTTTTTGTCTCTGTGGTCGTGTTGGTGCTTGTTGATTTGTACATGTAATTCACTATTGTGGCTTTTGCTCTCAAATCTACTAATAGTTTGTCAAAGTTTGTCTGTGCAGCCTCATCGTTCAAGAAATTCTTTATGTCTTCTTCTACTTCGCTTAATTCTTGTGTACCCGCAGGGTTGTATGCTAGTTTCTTTATAAGATGATATCCATATATGGTCTTGACTATCTCTGTATCATTTATGTCTAGGTCGAATGATGCTTCTTCAAACTCTTGCACCATCTCTCCCTTTCCGAATGTGTATGTTCCGCATGTGTCCTTGCTTCCAGGGTCTTCTGAGTACTTCTTTGCCAATTCACAGAAATTTGTCGCCGTCAATTCATCTTCAATCTCTCCGATCTTGTCCTTTGCTTCATTGTCTGTCACGTTATCGTTGATGAGTATAAGTATATGCTGTACTGTCGCTTGTTCTGGCAAAGCGAACTTGTCCTTGTTCTGCTCGTAGTATTGCTCTATCGCATCATCAGTGATATCTATATTCTTGAATATGGTCTCGTTAAGCAAGTCCTTTATCAGCAATCTCCTCTCTATCAAGCCTTCTAGCTCTTTCAATGTAAGGTTCTGGTTCTTTAGAAGAGTCTCAAAGTCACTCTCTGTCAATCCGTTCTGCAGTTTGAAGTTTGCCAATTCTTCCTTTATTTCTGAATCAGAAATTTTTATATTCTTGTTCTTCGCTTCTTGGATGAGCAACAACTCATCTATTGTCTGGTTAAGTATGGATTCTTTAGTGTACATCTGTTGAAGTATAGGATTCATGTTGTTATATTGATCATCTATGTCCTGTGCATATATCGGCTCGCCATTCACTGTTGCAGCGATCTCAGATGTTGTCTTGTCAACGGGCTTCTCTCGTGATAACTTTATTATCAGGAAGGATACTCCGGCGATGACTATTATGGCTATCAATATCCAAAGCCAAATGAGTTTTGTCCCTTTGCGTTTATGATTAGGGCTCGCTTTCTTTTCTGGTCTTCTTATTGTAATTTTTTTCTTTTCCATTTTTTCTACCTTCTTTTGCACCAAGTGCTTTTTCGGCTTTAACTCTTCCTTCTTTTTTTCTTGTTTAAAGGCCTTCTTCTCTTCTGAAGGCTTTGAGATCTTGACGTTCTTCTTTTCTACTGTCATCCTCTCTGTCTTTTTTTCTGCTTTCGTTTCGGTATTTTTTATTATGCCTTTTTCTTCAGATTCGATATCAGCAACTTTCACTTCTTGCTTGTTTTCGAAATCATCATCAACGCTGGATATGGCATTATTTATGTGGTTTATATCAGAATCCTCTGTTATATCGGAATACTCGTTTCTTTCTCGCTCCATAATCCTACCTCCCTTGAGTAGAAACAAGGATTTATCGAGCATATATAAAGGTTATGGTATTTATGCTTTAAATCCTAAAATTTATATATACGTGGTCTCTAGTGATTTTCATGTTTGATATTATCATTGGTAGAGGTGAGGCTGATAAGCAGAAGCTTGGCAGCAAAGGGGCTGTTCTTATAGCCAAGCATTATGTCAAGATGGGCCGTACCGTCAGCTTGAGCAACAATGTGTATCTTGATGTGACTAGGGCACACGTATTTTTTGTCGTTGGTAAGAGGGGTTCAGGCAAATCTTACACTATGGGTGTCATCGCTGAAGGCATATCGGACCTTCCTGAAGAGATAAAGGGCAACATCTCTGTGATATTGCTTGATACTATGGGCATATATTGGACAATGAAGTATCCTAATCATAAGGATAGGGAATTGCTTGATGAGTGGGGCTTGAAATCTAAGTCTCTGGATGTCAAGATATTCACGCCTACAGGATATTATGATTCTTACAAGAAGAAAGGCATCCCGACTGATTTCCCGTTCAGCGTCAAACCTTCTGAGCTGGACGCCACTGATTGGACACAAAGCTTTGGCCTGGAGACGAATGACCCGATAAGTGTCCTGATTGAAAAGATAGTCTATAACCTTAAGGATTCTGGTAAAAATTTTAGCATCAGCGATATAATAAAGAATATAGAATCAGACAAGGAATCTGACATGAACAGCAAGAATGCCGCAAAAAACCTTTTCAAGAATGCCAGGAATTGGGGTATTTTCGAGCTCGAAAACAGCAAATTGAAGGCTACGCCGCTCAGCGAGCTCGCGAAATCAGGACAGGTGACTGTCCTTGACCTTAGTTGCTATGCGACTATGGCTAATTCCTGGAATATAAAGAATCTTGTTGTCGGTTTGATAGCAGAGAAATTATTCACACACAGGATGACTGCACGAAAGAATGAAGAATTCCAGCAGATACATAAGGCGACTAATATATTCGGTGATGTTGCCATAAAGAAGATGGAGTATCCGATGGTGTGGCTTGTCATCGATGAAGCGCATGAGTTCCTGCCTCATGAAGGGAAGACGCTTGCGACAGATCCGCTCGTCACGATATTACGGGAGGGAAGACAGCCTGGCATCTCATTAATACTTGCATCGCAGCAGCCAGGGAAAATACATAGTGATGTCATGACACAATCTGATGTTGTGATTGCACACAGGATAACTGCAAAGCTTGATACTGAAGCATTAGGTGCATTGATGCAGAGCTACATGAGAGAAGGATTGGTGCAGCAGCTTGACGACCTGCCTCGTGTGAAGGGTGCAGCGATAATATTCGATGACAACAACGAAAGGATGTATCCCATAAGGATGCGCCCAAGGATGACATGGCATGGCGGCGAGGACCCGTCAGCGATCCCGAAGAAATCAGACACAGATGAAGAGATAGAGTTGTGAGAATAGATATCCTTAAATTAGAAAATAAAAATATTATATTGTAAGATTCACTTCTTTCTCCAGGTCTTCCTTGCTATCTTGTTGTGTATGCCTAATTCTTCCTGGTATTCTTTCTCTGTGAATGGCGCTTTTGTCATGCTTATCATCGATGCGACAAACATTATCACGAAGAACAGCATGAACGTGAATCCCCATGTCTCTGAAAGCGTCCTCACGAAGAATATTGATACAAGAAACCCGATTATGCTTGTCAGCATGAATCCCGCGCTTAAATGTGCATATTTCATAACGTACTCACCTCGAATATCTATTATCTGAGGAGCATCATTTATATATTTACTGATTTAGTGATGATCTTGAGAACATCTCATCAATAATTCTTAATGCGTTCTCTCGCTTCTTCGGGAATGCGGCGATATTCATCCTGATATGGAAGCAATCCCCTGATGTCGTCAACTCATAGGTCCCTTGCAATAGTTTTTTCCTGTCAAGCCTTATGAAGAAGTCATCGTTCTCATCTAGTCTTGATTCTTTTTCTGCTCTTAAGAAGTCCTTCTGGTCCTTCGACAGGTTTGACAGCAGATGTTTCAGGAACGCATTGGTCTCTTTTTCCTTATGTATCTTCAATTCATATATAATTATCTGTCTTCCCTCGAAGCCTTCTGCTCTTATCTCATGCAGTTCTATCTTCTCTTTTTCCCAATCGAGAGGCAGAAGTGATCTTATCGCATCTTTGGATCTATCTTTTATCAATGCATCTTCCTGTATGTCTTCTGGCTTTACAAAGACATTCGCAGTGATTGTGTGACAATATTTCATGAAACGATAATTCCGAACATTTTTAAATACTTTCTGATTCTTGTAACCAATGAACCTTATACAAGCTTTTATAGAATATATCATGCATCTTGATTCTAATCTCTTGATAATCATAAACTATTTCGGCCCATGGGCTTACGCAATTGTTTTCACCATAATATTCTTGGAGACTGCACTAGTTTTGACGCCTTTCCTTCCTGGAGACTCTTTGATATTCGCTTCAGGAGCGCTTGCAGGTGTAGGATCATGGAACATATGGACACTATTTTTCTTGTTAACTGTTGCAGCAGTCCTTGGAGATACTGTGAATTATTGGATCGGCAGTTATATAGGTCCGAAAGTATTCAAGTATGAAGGGAAATTGTTCAATAAGGAGCATCTTAAGAGGACACACAAATTCTTTGATAAGTATGGCGGGAAGACAATAATACTGGCAAGATTCATCCCTATAATAAGGACTTTTGCGCCATTCCTCGCTGGCGTCGGGAAGATGGATTATTTCAGGTTCCTGGCATACAACTTGATAGGTGGCATATTATGGGTGGGATTCTTCTTATGGGTAGGATACTTCTTTGGCAATATCCCGTTTGTCAAGGAACATTTTACATATTTCATAATAGGCATAATAGTGGTATCGTTGATACCTGCAGTCATAGAATTTTATAGGCATTGGAAGGAAAAAAAGCAAAAAAATAAAAAGCATGCTAAACCTCTTAGAAAATGAAGCATACCATAACGATAACCCTTGTATTATTGTCATTCTTCTTATTGGCGCAGGTCACAGGATTGTGGCTGATCAATAAAGATTCTACGGTTGTGGCCGATGATCAGGGGAATCTTGTCGTACGTCATGGCGATACAAGCCTTGGTGAAAGACCTAAGACAGAAGGTTTCGGGAGCTTCCTATACCTATTGATAGGGATAGCAATCGCTACAGCGCTCGTCTTGATACTTGTAAAATTCAAGAAGACAAATATTTGGAGGTATTGGTTCTTTTTTGCAGTATGGTTCTCATTAAGTCTTTCTATAGGCGTCCTTGTCAAGCAGAGAGTGATTTTCGCTTATGATGTTGCTATAGCCATAGCTTTCTTGCTTGCATTATGGAAAATTTGGAAACCGAACATAATAATCCATAATATAACAGAAGTGCTTGTTTATTCTGGTCTTGCGGTTTTCCTTGTCCCTATATTCAATGTTTTCTGGGCAATAATGTTGTTGGTGGCCATATCACTCTATGACATGTATGCCGTCTGGAAATCAAAACATATGGTGAAGATGGCGAAGTTCCAGACTAAGAGCAATGTGTTTGCAGGGTTGATGATCCCATACAAGATGAAGGATGCGAAACTCCAGAAATCATCTATAAACGGTAAGGTATCCAAGAAATTAGATACAACAACTATATCTAAACCTGGATCAAAGACTGCGATACTCGGCGGAGGGGATGTCGTTTTCCCGCTCATAATGACCGGCGCAGTCATGGAAGGCTTATTGCGTGAAGGGCTTACAAAATCACAGGCATTCATGCAAAGCTCGATAATGATACTGACGACGACAATCGCACTCGCATTGCTGTTCTTCTTCGCTAAGAAAGACCGCTTCTATCCAGCAATGCCATTCGTCACAGCAGGCTGTCTGATAGGATGGGTCATTGTTCTACTCATCTAATACTCCCAGAAATTCAACTTCCCTTTTGCAGGTATAGGCTTTATCCTTTTTGCATTCTTCAATATGAATCCATAATGTCCCCAATCTCCGTCTGCAAGATGCAGATCGATGTCCTTTTTCCGCGCGTTATCGTCAGAATAATGCTTAACGTCGACAAGTGTCGCTTTCCCGACGATGCATCCTGTCGGCAAGTGTTTGAAACCGAATTTTTCCATTGATTTTTCATCGACATTCATCGATGCATGCACGTAGAATTCTCCACGGAATTTCGTATTCCATTTGCGCAATTCTATTTTTTTCCTTCCAGAGACGACAAGTTCAGCATATGGTTGTTTCAATGAGAGGGATTTCATATGAATCCTTTCAAACTCTTCTGTTTCAGTTTTATGTTGTAAGAATCAGTATTTATCGTCATCTGCTCTTTCGCAGCGATTATCTGTGTCTTCAGGTGTTCTTTCTTGTATTTCTGCAATTCTTTCTTCACATCCCTGGAGAATTCAAGCGCATCAACTCCCTTCCTGAATCCTATCAATATCGCAAGTTCTGGATTCGTATATTCGATGATATTTATCATGTCGTCCACTTTTGTGGTTTCACATCTGAAGACCAGTATGTTCACGTCCTTGAATTCTTCTGCGAATCCTTTGCTCAATTTAGGGTTGTTGATATATCCGAGGACATATTTCGAAGTGACTATCCTGAAAGAGTTCTGTACCTTCTTTATGCTTTCATGATTGTCGTCGAAGACTTTTGCATTGAATCTTTTTATTAATGCGTTCGCATCATTAGAATAAAGCAATTCCTTGTCTGACATCAATATCAGGTCGACTTTCTTCAGTCCTGACTTGACGATGAAACCTATCCCTGGATCGATGACGATAGTTATCTCTCCATCAATTATTATCCCTCCAGAGGATTTTCCCTCGTATACAGAATCATGGTCCCCCGCAGTCCCTGGAATGAATATTCTAGACATGATTCAACATTATTAATAGAAATTTATTAATGTTGTGATGAATATATATAATTCAACAACATTTAAAAACGCTTTCCTATTCGCATTCATTGTGCTAGACTGGGCGGTTAGTCCTCGCCTGTAACTTCAAACGGACTTTAGGGAGAGTCGAAGCCTGAGGAGCGGTCTTCATGGTTCAGGTCAGTCCTGGATGTACTGTCGATCCTCTGTCCCTATTGATTGATGCTTTAATGAAACGGATCAGGACAGGAATGTAGCAGTCCTAAATTATTGTGTTGGTGCTTTAGGGGTCGCGGAGGGGAGGGAAACCTAGGGTAAACTGGCATGGGTCATGGGATCCATCTTCAGGCGTGCACACTTATTTTTTCAGTTTCTTTTTTATATTGTAGAATGCTTTATGGGAAAACTTTATAAATGCCCCTTTCCAGTTATTCACTAATGCGTGAGGTGTGGTTGTATGAAATCTATAGATTCTATTAAATTAGGGTTAGTTAGTATTGTAGCTGTTGTAGGAATAATAATAATGACTTTATTATCTACATACAATATTAACGGGTATTATGGTTTTGCTGCACGTGGCAAAGGAAATATCGGGTTGACTCCTGGTCTTTCATTCGAGGCAGAAAGCGGTGCCAGTCAAGGATTCCTGATAGGTCAAGATCCTAAGGCATCTGAACAGCAATATGTTTACAGTCCTGATGGAACGGGATCTGTAAGCTATTCATTTAACGTCGAAAAATCAGGCCTTTACAAGATTTCCACAAAAGTCTCCACCACTTCACCATACGCTCAACACAACTCCTTTTATGTTCAATTGAATGCTCAAGAAAAAGTATTGGTCGATGCACAAAACTCCGCAGAAAATTTCAAATGGAATACTGTCTCTGCATTGACCAAAGATGTTTGGTTGTTAGAACCTGGCACACACACTATAACAATAGAAGCAATAGAGTCTGATGTAAAGATTGACTCTGTGGCATTAGCTCTTGTCGCCTCACAATGCGCTGACAACGATAAAGATGGATATGGAAAGCCTGCAAACGAACTATGTCAATATAATGCTGTCGACTGTAATGATAGGGACCAGAACATAAATCCTGGAGCGACAGAATCTTGTGAGAATAGGAAGGATGACAATTGTGATGGCCACGTGAATGAAGGATGCCCTAATTGTGAAAGCGGCGATTCACAGTCATGCAATACTGGTCAACCAGGTATCTGCTCTCAGGGTACACAATCATGTTCCAATGGTCAGTGGGGTTCATGCGTACAAGACAACCAGCCTACGACAGAGATCTGCGGCAATGGTATCGACGAGGATTGTAATGGCAGCGATTTATCATGTGGGCCGACATGTGGAGACGGCACATGTGATGTTGGCGAATCATGCAACACGTGTGTAGCAGATTGCGGCGCATGTCCGACAAGCGGTTTAGCGAGATCTTTCTCTGCAAATCCTGCTGATGCGAATACAACTATCACTGTAACTATAACAAAGACACTTCAACCTGGTCAGTCTACTTTGTTGACTGAGGAGTATGTCCCTGCCGGATTTACTATTTTGAATGCCGGTTCTGGTATTGCTACTGGCAATACTATCAGGTGGGCTGAGTTGACTGGTGCACAGTCAGGCACTT
>CAZQDS010000037.1:0-9542 GCA_964591655.1 uncultured Methanosarcinales archaeon | reverse complement strand
AGTTTTTATAATAATTATATCATAACATTAAAATGGGTTCGTGGTCTAGTGGTTATGACGTCACCCTCACACGGTGGAGGTCGTGAGTTCGAATCTCACCGGACCCATCACATTTTTTGCACAAGAAATAGTGATTCCTTTGTGTCGCTCTCACTCAGCGAAGGTACGGAGTTCGACTCTCCACGGGGCCATATTTTTCTTTTCACCACTTCTGAATTAAATAACAAGTTTTTAAATGGTAGAGTTTAAGTCATGTGTATGGGTGAGATTCCTAAGCATATGGATAAGGAATATATAGCATACTTTTCTATGGAGATAGGGATAAGCCATAGCATGCCTACATATGCTGGCGGATTAGGGATTCTTGCAGGAGACTTATTGAAGGCATTTGCTGACTTGAAGATACCGGTCGTTGGCGTGACTCTTCTCAATGAAAAAGGATACTTGAAACAGATACTCAACAATGGACAACAAAGAGAAGAGCCGCAGGAATGGAATGTCGCTGAACATCTCGTATTGCTCCCTAATCAGATCCTTGTAAAGATAAATGGGCGAGAAGTGAAAGTGAGAGTCTGGAAGCATCTGATAAGAGGCATATCAGGATATAACATCCCTGTTTTTTTCCTCGACACCAATATTGAGGGGAATTCAGAGTATGACAGGAAACTCACAGCATCATTATATGGTGGAGATAGAGAGTATAGGCTGGCGCAGGAATGCATACTAGGGATTGGCGGAGTGAGGATGCTTGAAAGTCTTGGGTATAATCATATCAAGAAATATCATATGAATGAAGGGCATGCAGCACTTCTTACTGTTGAGCTTTTGAAGAGGACATACAGGGACAGTTATGACGAAGAGCACTGTTATGATATAGAATATGTGAGAGAAAGATGCGTATTCACCACGCACACACCTGTGGCTGCAGGACATGACCATTTCGATGTTCCATTAGTGAAGAAATTATTAGGCGATTACATACCTGGTTTTCTCATATCGAGATCATTGAATAATGGAGAATTGAGCATGACATTGCTCGGATTGAATCTGAGCAGGTTCATAAATGGAGTCGCAAAAAGACATACAGAAATCACAAGAGAGATGTTCCCGAATTACAGCATCGATTCAATAACTAATGGGATACACCATCTGACATGGATAAGCAAACCTTTCAGGGAATTGTATGACTCAATAATACCAGGATGGATCGTCGATCCTTTTGCATTAAGATACGCGTTATCGATACCGAAAGACAGGATGTTAGAGGCACACACACAAGCAAAACAGGCACTCATCGATGAAGTCAATAATAGGACCAATGCAAATTATCATATTGCGAGATTCACAATCGGATATGCGAGAAGATTTACAGAATACAAAAGGCCTGATCTGCTGCTTTATGACATTAAAAGATTGAAGCAAATAACTGAAAAAGTGGGCGACATACAGATAGTGTACGCAGGAAAAGCCCACCCGAACGATACGCAAGGGAAACAGATGATAAAAAAAATATTTGACATATCAAAAGAGATAAACAAGGAAAATTCTAGATTAAAAATAGTCTTTTTAGATGACTACGACATGAGGCTTGCAAAGATATTAGTTGCTGGATGCGATGTTTGGCTCAACACACCACAAAGGCCTTTTGAAGCATCAGGGACGTCAGGGATGAAAGCAGCACTTAACGGAGTTCCCCAAATGTCCACTTTTGATGGGTGGTGGATAGAAGGGTGCATAGAAAACGTGACAGGATGGGGCATAGGCGCACACCCACAGGATCCTGAATTCAAGATTGACCCTGACATGTCAGATGAAGCGTTAGACTTATATAACAAACTTGAGCAGATTGTCCCGATATTTTATGCAAATAAGGATAAATGGACCGAGATAATGAGGCATTGCATAGCGATAAATGCAAGCTTCTTCAATACCATAAGGATGGCACAACAGTATATCGCTAATGCATATATCGATTGAAAATGAACCATAGAGTCACAAGATTAGAAAGGGAAATAGAAGAATTGAAAGCAGAAGATGACATAATCAAAAATGACATTGATAAGATACGCAGAGAAGTCGTCGACAAGACGCCAGAGCATTTCAGCCAAAAAGACGTTTTAAGGTCATTCATGGGATCCTTATTCTTAGCGTTCAGCGTCGCATTCTCAAGCAATGTGTTGAATGCTGCAAGAAACATCCCTGAGGCACACTTAAAACTTGTGGTATTGTTCACGATAGTAATATTGACTGCAGAGATATACTTCATAGGATACCAGAGAGTTGAAGACAAAACAAGAAGAAGATTCGGGCAATTCTGGATAAAAAGACTGGTAGCATTCTATGTGGTCGCATTAGTGGTCAGTGTAATGATAACATACATATTCGGCCTGATATACCTAGTAGACTCGTCAGAGCATTATCTTAGGATGGTCATATTAATCACTGGTCCAGCAAGCATAGGCGCATCTATATCTGATTTATTGAAGAAATATTAAACTTTATATACTGACCGCGCCCTCTTTCTATCATGGATAAGTATGAATTTTTTGATAAGACTGCAGATGCAAAGTTCAAGGCATATGGATATACTTTAGAGGAATCTTTCAAGAACGCATTAGAGGCAATGACTAGCATCATGTTCAAGATAGAAGATATTGAGGAGTACGAGTTCGACAAGGAAAAAAGGGAAGTGAGCGTTGAAGGGACAAATCTTGAGACATTATTGTATAATTTTCTAGAGGAAGCGATATTCCTCCTATCTGCAGAATCATTCGTCGGGCTAGTTGAAAAGATAAAGATAAAAGAGCTTGATGAAGGATACGAACTGAAAGCTGTTTTGATAGGGACGCAATCATTGAACTTCGAGAGCACAGGAGAAGTCAAGGCAGTGACATACAATGAGATGCACGTAAAGACAAACGAAACAGGATTATGGGAATGTCAGGTCGTGGTCGACCTTTGAGCGATAAATTTATAATTATTCTATCCATGATATAAAGATGTGGTTTTATTATGCGATTGCTGCAGGGATATTCTTTGGCGTAAATAGCCTAGTGATGAGGTATTATTCCAAAAATCATAAAGATGCAGAAATATCCTCTTTCTATTTCAGCCTATTTAGTGCAATATTAATGTTGCCTTTCTTCCTGAGCGAAAGGCAGATTGCTGACACATACATCTTTTGGGGCGGGATATTGCTTCTCGGAGTGATAATAGTCATCAATAATATATGGACATTCAGGGCCGCCCAACTTGTAGGGCCATCAACAACAAATACCATACTTAAGCTTAGGTTGATATGGATATTACTGATAGGGATATGGCTTTTTGATGAGCAAGTCACATGGATAAACATTGCAGGGATGATACTCATAATGGCCGCAACTTTACTCATCGTAGATTTCAGAAACTGGAAGAGCTCAAAGAAAGGAATATTTTTTCTATTACTTGTAACAGCTACATCCGCATTGATAGCATTGTTGTTAAAACAGTTGCTAAGCATGTCTGGAGTATTATCACTTACATTCCTTATATTCTTCATCCCTGCAATAATAAATGCTTTGATTATACCAAAATTCATAACTCGTGCAATTAAGCAATTTGCGAACATCAAACTGCTTGTCTGGATAGCAATTCTTGGCGTTCTCGGGAATATGGCGCTGGTGAAGGCGCTTTCATTTGATGCTTTAGCAAGCGTATATTTCATCATGGACGCATCATTCATCATCATACTATTCGGCGAGAACATTTGGCTTAAAGAAAAAGAGCGCATGCCATGGAAGATCGCCGCAGTTATCCTGGCAATTTTAGGCACTTTGCTGATATATTCTGCATGATTGTCAGACGATTGTTAATACGCATTCTTCTCTTTATTATAGAAGTTCATGAAGAATTCTGTGTATTGCTTTGCCAACATCTTATTTGTTATCTTTATTGCAACAGGCATTTCCTGCCAGGATATCAGCACTACCTGATCCTGGAATGTTATTAATCCTTGCGGGAACATGAAGTCAGAATATCGCACTTTTGCTTTCCGTAATAGTTCTATAGTGTAATGTCTCTCATATATCTCCTTGACTTTTTTGTGTGCCATCACCTTTACATCAAGTTTCTTTTCTCTTCTTCGGATATTATATTGCTTGTAGAACATCACTATTTCTGGATCATCATGAGGTTCTATCAATGAGAAGCTGCAGTATAATTCTCCGGCCTTTCCATTCTCAATTATCCCATTTAGAAGACCGAACAATGCCTTTTTCCCTAGGAACATCTCGACCTGATTCTTTTCTTTGGCAAGTTTCTGTTTTAATTGCAATTCTGGCAGAATATCTTTTAATGCTGCTTTCTTATCATCAATATAATTAATAAATGTTTTTGGGTCAGATGCATGATAATGATTGTTCGGCCCTATCTGAACATAAGATATTAATCCTTTCTCTATCAATTCCTTTAATGCCCTATGCACTACTGAACTTTGAAGCTTAGATTTCTCTATGATCGGCCCAGAAGTGGATTCTCCTAGCTCTAATAGTGTGACGTATGTCTTTATTTGTGCGTTCGTGAGGCCAATATCCTCAAGTATTTGTGTATCCATGATCAATGAAAGCAGATCAAGCTTAAAAAGGTTTTGTTTTCCTCCAAAAAGAGAGGAGAAGAATTTAAATATAATATTAACTATCTAGTAGTATCAATTAAAAGGAGTTGATGATAATGAGAGAATTCATTAATCAAATAAATAAATTGAATAATGATAAAAATGTAAAAAATACGCGACATAATAAAAAAGAATTAGAAAGTATAATAATTAACCAATTAATCAAAGATTTGAAAAAAACAAATTTTTATTATAATAATAGGCCAAATTATTTTCCACTAGAATCATTTAAGGCAGATTATAATAATGCCAACTATTCTCTGGGCATGAATCTCGATAAGGAATCATATCACATAGGAATAAGCGACCATTCAACAATACATATCAATATCCGCAAAAACCAAAAACCCCTAATTAAATACTCTGATGAAGTGGATATGTCTAACAAACCAATAGATGAAATAGAAGGCATTATGATGGATATAGGTTCAAATTTTATAAAAACATTTGGAGAGATAGTGCTGCAAGAAAGAGATAAAATAAGATCCATTAAACATAAGCATAACGCCACAATTTACTCTCTGGGTAAAATCAAATATGAACTTACGGGAACAGGAGGAGATGTTGATGTTTTTTCCATCACAAATAGAGAAGGGGCTATCCACAAAATAGGAAGAGATATGGTCAAATTTCCAAACAAGATCAGGTGTTGTAACTTTTTTAGTGACTCAGACATAATATATAATTATGCAAATTTAATCGACTATTTAAGTATAATAAAGCAAAAAAAGGTGAAACAATGACGCATCATTCAATTTCATTTTACACTGTGGCTATTGATGGTGATTTAAACTATAATAAGCACTTGTCAAAAGAAGAAAAAAATGTGATTGCCAGGCACGAAGATGAAAAAATTAGGGTGTTGGATTCTTTGAGAAGTACGAGCCATCCATTGTATACTCACCTATTAAGTACCTTAATAGATAAACTAAAAATAGGACCTAACCGAAATGAATTTGGTGCAGATGATGGTGCATCGATATATACAATATCCGAACTTATAATACACTCAAATGGCTACAGTTCAGAAATTACCAATGATAAGTTTATGAAATATTATGTGCGACAATTTACTTTGAAAGATTCCGTTGGAAGAAGCTCGTCTTATAGTAAAAAAGAAGATGTTCTTATATCAGAATTAAAAGATATACTCTACGATGAATTCGGATACGAAAAAAGCATGATAGAAGAGAGCTATCATAAAACAACAAATTTTAACTTAATATATTTAGAAAATTATGAAAACGATAAACAGACGAGAATAATAGAAGCATTACAAAAGAATCAGCACAAACTATTAGAGCCAAACCAGTTTGAACAATTGATAGACAAGTATATCATAGATCTCGTCAAAATATATGATAAAGCAGGAAGTTTGTTCAATTCCAATAAGGAAGAATATTTAAGAGATTTACATAATTATGGTCTAGTTACAATTAGGAATAAGATTAAAGAGTCGCTTGTTCCCGAAATTAGAAAGACTCAAACCTATAAATTGTTAGCTGAATATGGATTTTTATTCTCTAATTCTTCTTAATTTTTTCTTCATTCTCCTCTGTAAACTCTTTCATAATATTTATAAATAAGTTGTCTTATGAAAAATAGCAAGATAAGGGATTTGATAAAAACTAACGAGGACTTGTCTTGAGGCAAAAGCTGTTACTGAAACCAAACAAGCATGACAGATACGTTCAGGATCTGTACAAGAAGGTTCAGGACAGGTATGATTATCTAATTCTAGATTATGAGATTGGCAAAAGCAAAAGGACATTAGGACAGATTGACCTTGCAGGCGTAAAGGATGACAGGACAGACCTTTTCGAAGTGAAATGCTCATACAGGATCCATAAGGCAGAGAAGCAATTGCGCAGGGCAAGAAAAATTATGCGAAGCAATGGCCAACTATTCTTCTATTGCGGCAGTTCAGGTGTGCTAGAGAAGGTAATGGAGTGATTTGTACGCATTGAACATTAAATAAACCTTTTTAAACCCGCTCTTTTTTCTATGATTTATGGAATTGAGCAAGATCAACGAATTCACTTGGAAGATTGAGAAGCATGGGGGGATGAATGTCCCTGCAATAATCTATAGTTCTGATGCATTGATGGAAAAGGTCAAGTCAGACAAGACTTTCCAGCAGATAATGAATGTCGCACACCTTAAAGGGATAGTCAAGAATGCTATTGCGATGCCTGATTGCCATGAAGGGTATGGTTTCCCGATTGGTGGAGTCGCAGCATTTGATCTAGAGGAAGGCATCATAAGCCCTGGGGGAATTGGTTATGACATAAACTGCAGCGTAAGGCTTCTTAGGACAGATTTTACTGCAGATGAGATATTGAGCAAAAGAAAAGATTTCCTTGAAGAGATGTACAAGAAGACACCAGTAGGCGCTGGAAGGAAAGGGATGCTGAAAATAACAAGAGATGAGCTTCTTGACTTGATGGAAAGAGGACAAAGATGGGCAGTAGAAAGAGGATATGGTAAGGATAAGGATCTTGACAGGACAGAAGAGAATGGCCATATCGATGCTGACCCACAATTCGTTTCAGATAAGGCAATAGAAAGAGGTTTGCCACAATTAGGCACTATAGGAAGCGGGAATCATTTCTTAGAGATACAGAAAGTTGACAAGATATATGATGAAAAGATAGCAAAAGCTTTCGGAATAGACAGGGAAGGACAAGTTGTCATAATGATACATTGCGGTTCAAGAGGATTAGGCCACCAAGTAGCTTCAGATTACATAAAATCTATGGAAACAGAATATGGTTTTGAAAACCTTCCTGACAGGGAATTGATAAATGCACCAATAAACTCTGAGCTTGGACAAAAATATATCAAGGCAATGGGTGCTGCAGCAAATTTCGCATTCACAAACAAGCAATTGATAACATATTGGGTGAGACAGAGCCTTGAGAAAGTATATGGAAGCCAGGAGAATGTTGATGTAGTATATGATGTATGCCATAATATCGGAAAGTTCGAAAAACATGAGATTGATGGAGAGACAAGGAAAGTTTGCGTCCATAGGAAAGGCGCAACAAGAAGCTTCGGACCAGGAAGAGAGGAGATTCCAGAAGCATACAGGCAATATGGACAGCCAATAATAATTCCTGGAAGCATGGGAACAGCATCATATGTATTAGTCGGAACTAAAAAAGCTGAAGAGGTTAGTTTCGGAAGCACAGCGCATGGCGCAGGAAGGGTAGGCAGCAGAAGCGAAGCATTAAGGACATACAAGGGCCAAGAGATAATCGATCAATTGAACAACTTGAATATCGCAATCAAAGGGAATTCCATGAAAGGCATAGCTGAAGAGGCACCTCAGATGTATAAGGATATTGACGAAGTGATCCGTGTAAGCCACGGCATTGGCATAGGCAATATGGTCGCAAGACTTAAACCATTAGGTGTAATTAAAGGATGATACTTAAAGACATTCTCAAAGCCACAGGACAAGTCAAGAGAGAACAGGCAGAACAATTCTTCATAAACGCAGGGATTACGGATAATATCGCATCAAACAATAATTCCCAACCATTAGGATTCGACCATTACCTAAAAGAATTTCGTGATATGGATTATTTCAATATGAGCGCCAGCGAAGCCAAATCCTTCTACATAAGGGGGTCCAATAAAAAAGTGTAAAATGACATTCAAACTGACAGATGAGATGATTGCATCGACGATAAGGAATCAATACATAAAGATGAATATCTTTGCAGAAGCTGGAAGATATGATCTGTCTGTACAAGCCAAAAAGAACATCAGAAATTATTATGATATGTTCCTAATGAACCATCCTGAACCGTTCAATCCAATTCTTCTGGGTTCCAGCAGAATCTCAAGTTCTGATTCAAGGAATCAAGCTTCCTCATATCATCAGCGGCTATATCGAAATCGTAGACATTAGCATTCTCTTTTATCTTCACAGGATCAGTGCTTTTCGGTATCAATACGATATTATGCTGCAGGCACCATCTGATTATTATTTGTGCAGGACTCTTCCCATATTTCTTTGCGATGCTGACCACTGTCTGATCATTGAGCTTCTTCCCTCTAGTCAATGGACTATACGCTTCAAGCACAATCTTGCTCTTGTTGCAGAAATCAAGCAGTTCCTTCTGATAGTTCCAAGGGGAGAATTCGACCTGATTGACAACAGGGACAACCGATGTCTGTTCCATCAATTCCTGCAATTGTTTTATGGTGAAATTGCTCACCCCTATAGATTTCACCTTTCCTGTTTTGAGAAGCTTCTCAAAGATCTTCCACGTTTTTATGCGTTTTCCAGTCACGGGCCAATGTATCAAATAGAGATCGATATATTCTAATCCTAATCTTTTCAGGCTTTCATCGAATGCCTGCTCGACATTATCATGGTCGCCATTCCATAATTTTGTCGTCACAAAAATCTCTTCGCGAGAGATGCCTGATGCGATAGCTTTCTTGATAGCACTACCGACGCCCCTCTCATTCTCATATATCTTCGCGGTATCGACCAATCTATAGCCTGCAATCAAAGCAGCGTATACACAATCCTCGACAGGCCTCCCATCAGGAATCTGCCAAGTGCCATACCCGAGCATAGGGATATGTTTCCCATCATTCAACTTCAATCTTGAACTTATTGACAATCTCATTTCAAACCCGTTTAATTATTTTCAGAATTATAAATTTTATGCAACACTCATAACATTTTATTGTTAGTAATGATTATATTCATTGACGACATAAATATCTTATGATATACAAGATAGTCATAACCGGGCCATCCAGTTCCGGCAAGAGCCGCGTAATCGATGAATTCGAGAAAGACGGCCACCCCATAATAAAGGAGGTCGCTGAAGACGTAATAAGGAAGATGCCTTCCAACGACCAGGAC
>CAZQDS010000036.1:0-9775 GCA_964591655.1 uncultured Methanosarcinales archaeon | reverse complement strand
CTCGATTTTCTCTGTTGTCTCTTCCATAGGGGTTTAGAACCGCTGCTTTAGGATTGAGGATTGCGGATATGGAGTAAAGGCAGCGGTCCAATGAATGTCATGGATGTAAGATTCTATAAAAACCGACTCCGTATCTTATGTATATTTTATGTAATTCTTTCGTAATTCGTATTACTGGAGCCTTTTATTTATAAATATTACGATTTTAAGCTTAGAAAAACGAAGAAATAATAATATTCTTTATGTATATTTCTTGTATATTTAATGTATTTTATAACACAAACAAAACATTTATATAGTAGTTATCACTAGTCAATAGTAATATGGAACCGCAAACAATCGCTGGAATAGTAAGTGGTGCATTAGCAGTAGATTCAATAATCGTCCCTTTTCTAACTGATGGAAAAACCACTCTTCACGAATACTTAAAATTGCCACCAAAAACAGACACAAAAATCTGGGGAGAAAGAACAATTCTTATGAGTGAGCGTGCACTTTGTGGTGCGTTAACATTAGCATATTACTCTCCAGAAATATATAATAGTCTATCTACATTAGTGCAATATATAAAATAGATATTCACATCATCTTCTCTGCTTGCCTTTCAGAAATACGCTGTATGACAAGGTCATCATTCAATATCACATATTCCCCGACCTTTATGTCCTTAATCAAGTTTCTTGCAGTCACTGTCTTATCCTTGAACTGTACATCAATCTCACTCTTATCCTTGCCATGAACCCTAACAACCATCCCAGGGGTCGCCATGAGCAATATACGGTGTTTATCCTTTAAGAATTTGATGGAAAATCAATCTATTATTTTAATAGACAAGCACCGATCAATCCTAATAACCTTTAAATAATCATACAAACAATATTCCCTTGTGAAGAAGAAAACCGATAAAAAAGATAAAAGAAAAGTCGGCAAATTCGTTTATTGGACTCCAAGAATCTTGTCAATAATATTCATATTGTTTCTCGCACTTTTCTCTTTAGATGTTTTCGATTCAGGATCAGATTTTTGGGGAACTCTTTTAGGATTATTCATCCATAACATCCCCGCCCTAATACTATTAATTGTTCTCATAATATCCTGGAAGTATGAGATTGTAGGAGGTATCGTTTTCATCTTAGCAGGAATGGCTTATATGATAAGTGTGTTTGCAAGTTCTGAATTCCAATGGTACATGATATCATGGTCGATGATAATCGCAGGCCCTGCATTCATTATAGGCGCATTGTTCTTAGTGAATTGGGTTAAGAAAAAATAAGAAGATATTACTTATCATTTATACCGTAATTTTTTATTTTATAATTTATTAATTCTACAAATTCTATCGGAAAAACAGGAATGTTTAGATTTGATTTTACCATTTGTTCATGAACCAATCTAATATCTTTTAACGGAGCCTGTATGTGTGAGAAATCTGATGGATAGATGCGTTGATTTGTTCTGGCCTCATATAATTTAATGCCTTCATATCTGTTTGGCAATATAGAGACTGCACCTTTTCTTATTCCTATCACTACCCCGAAATTATCAGGGATGTCTGACCCATCATTCACAGCAAAAATGAAATTTCTCCCTTCATATTTTCCATCTTTTCTGAATGATCTCGTCCATCCATTAAGCATTTTAATGTTATGTTCCACTAGTTTTTCCCTTTTTTTATGATATTCGATGGTTTTTCGTTTTTCTTTAATTTCGCGTCTTTTTTCAAAACTGAATGTCGATAACTCATGCTTCATCATCGCAGATGCGACAATAAAAGCCCAGAAATATGGTGAACCCAAACGGTAACCTTTCGGATTATTTTCAAAATTAAATAAATCCGCATAACATCTTGCATATGGGTGATTCTTTGAAAGAGAAATGGTCTTTTCCTCACCGGTTTGCATTATTTCGTTGAAATAATCTCTTTGAGGAACCAATCCTTCAGATAAAATATTCTCCAAACTATACCTTATGCCTTTAAGGACCCCGCCATATTTTGTTTCTTCAAAATCGTAATGATATGCTCCGGTTCCATGATAATACTCTGTTTTCTCTAGTGTACTGATAATTTTCTCTCTTGATTTTTCTATTTCAGAACCGAATTTTTTATTCAAATGCGCTCTTTCGAATAGATTATGCAGATAAAAATAATTTTTCATTAGGGATTTAGTGATAATATTCATTTCAATCAGAAAATTATGAAATACATAATTATTTATAAATATTATTATATGTAACTACTTAACAAGAATTACAATGCAGAGCAACTAATCCTCATTAAATTTATAAACTTCTATCTACGATGATTATAGAAAGAGGTGTGTATGGATATTCTGAGAGATGTAGATCCGGATAAGGTATTCTATTTCAAGAATGGGAGCAAGGCAAGGAACCTTTATGAGCTGTCTCAAGGGATAAATGCATTGGATGAGGACTCTTTCAAGTTCCACTGCAATCTCGACCATGACGACTTCGCGAACTGGATAGGCGGAGCATTAGGTGACATAATATTAAGCCAGAGATTGAGATATGTCAAAGACAAAAGCAGGTACTTGAAGATAATCAATGGGAGGATAAAGATCCTTGAAAGGAAGTCACACACTTCACAGCTTAATAAGCAGTTCTCGGAGCAATTCAGGGAGATAATGAAGAATTATGGCCATATATGGCTTATAGTGTTCATAATGATCGTCACGTGCATATTCACAGCAATGATATACTATCAATACCAATCATTACAGAGTATAAAAGCATTGGATGAGAAGATACAATATATAGAATCAAGGAACATCTGCTTCAATAATTACTTCAATGAGCAGATGATAACGACAACAAGCCTTTTGAGGAATGCGACATTCCTGGACAATTATTGCGTGTACAATTATACCACAACGACAAGGATCCCTGATGAAGTCTTGGAGAACAAGCCAGAAAGCATACCATTGAGCAATGTGGTGATAGATGGAAATAGGATAATAATAACATTAGATGATACTGAGCTTGCGATTTTTGCAAACACCTCATCAATGCTTCCTACATTAAACCATAAGACTAAAGCTGTAGAGATAAAGCCTTCAACTCTCAATATAGGAGACATAATATCATATGAAGAAGGGGGAGAATTGATAGTCCATAGGATAGTGGATATAGGCTCAGATGATTTGGGCGTCTATTACATAACAAAAGGCGACAACAACAACGCAGTCGACCCGAACAAGATAAGAAAGGAACAGATACAAGGAAAGATAGTCATGCTGATATATTAGAATACGAATATTATTTCTTCCTAAAACTCTTTGAGACTTTCTGGCTCCAGAATGTCGGCAGGGTATTTGTGACAAAGCCTTTGAATTGATCAGAATAGATATAGGTGATGCCTTTTGTATCCTTGTATTCCTCGAACTTCCCTGATGCTTCATCATATATCTCTTTTATCTTCTTCCTCTCGAAATCCTTCTGCAACAAGGATGATGGTTTCATGATAAGGTAGTCCGCTTGTCTTATCGCATTTATCTCAAGGTTAGAAGAATTCTGTGAGATGAAAAGTATTGACAGGTCATTATGGCGTGCTACAAGGAGCAATTCCGAAAGGAGCTTGTTTGCATCACTGAAACTCTTCCTTGAACTGAATAATATCCCGCCTTCATCAATCAATACGAAAGAGTCTGTCTTTATCTCATTGATATCTTCAACAACATTGATCCAGTCAGGCAAGTCCTTGAAACCCATCGCATAAAAGTTCTTCTTTGAAAGGACATGGAGATTCTCGAGCAGTTTCAGCCCTATCGCACTCTTGCCTGTCCCTCTTGCCCCAAGGATTATCCCGATTGTTGAGGGATTTTTGGCGATAAATGATTCAAAACTCTTATAATCGCCCTTCAAAGATTCGATAGTCGAGAATTCGACATATGTGTCTGGAGAAGGTTTAGAGAATTTTCTCTTCATCTCAGAACCATTGCTCCTGAACAAGGCCACGACCTTCTCAATGCTCATGATGATCCCCTGAAATATGAGCGAGAGCAACCTAAAAATCATCCTGAAAGGCCACAATATAATCTTCCAGACCATCCGTTCAGAGGAATCCTTCTTCTTCATAACTACGAACAAAGAGCAAGGGTTTATATTTTTATTGAAATATAGACATAAAATTTAAAAACAGCAGAAATACAAAACAATGATATGAAAGAAAAGGTAATTCTAATTATACGAGACGGTTGGGGATACAGGAAAGAAAAGAAGAACAATGCATTATTCGAGGTCTCTACCCCTAACACAGACAGGATAATGAAAGAGTATCCAAATGTGCTTCTCAAAGCGTCGGGTGAAGCCGTGGGCCTGCCTGATGGATATCAAGGAAATTCTGAAGTTGGGCATATGACTATAGGCTCCGGTAGGATAATATTCCAATCATTGGCAAGGATTAATAAATCAATAAAAGATAAAAGCTTTTTCAAGATACCTGAATTCTTAAAAGCGATAGACAATTGTAAGAAAAATGATACATCACTACATCTTATAGGATTGCTACAGGTGGAAGGAGTACATGCACACAGGGATCATCTATTTGCATTGCTCGATTTGTGTAAAAAAGAAAAGTTCAAAAAAGTATATATCCACATCATTACAGACGGCAGAGATTCGCCTGTGAACAATAGCATAAAACATGTCGGAGCACTAATAAAAAAAATAAAAAAAATCGGTTTTGGCAAGATTGCTACAATTTCTGGAAGATATTACACCATGGATAGAGATAAAAGATGGGATAGAACAAAGAAAGCTTACGATTGCATTGTTGATGCGCAGGGGAAAACTTTCGATGACCCATTAATTCAAATAAAGAAGTGTCATAAAAATAATGAGACTGACGAATTCATAGAGCCAAGAAAGCATGTAAGCTACCTCGGAGTAAAAGAAAATGACTCCATGATATTTTATAATTTCAGGACAGACAGGCCGAGGCAATTCACACAGGCAGTAGTCGAAGATAAATTTGACGGCTGGAACAGGAAACCGCTAAAAATATTTTATGTCGGAATGACCCAATATTATACCCCTATGAATGCTAAAGTCGCATTCAAAGACCAGACATTCAAAAACTTATTAGGAGAGATCATAAGCAAAAAAGGATTAAAACAATTTAGGATATCAGAAACAGAGAAATATGCGCATGTGACATTTTTCTTCAATGGACAGATAGAGAAACCATATCCTGGCGAGGAAAGGACACTCATCCCCAGCCCCAAAGTCCCAACATATGATTTAAAACCAGAAATGTCTGTATATGAAATAGCTGATAAATTGGTTGAAGAGATAAAAAAGGATAAATATGATTTTATTGTAACTAACTTAGTAAATGGGGATATGGTAGGACATACGGGGAATATGGACGCAATACATAAGGCAATCATGGCCGTGGATACGGCACTAGGTAAAATAATAGACGCAGGCCTCCAAAAAGGGTATACGCTGCTTGTGTGCGCGGATCACGGGAATGTAGAGGACAAAAGCAAAAAATGGGAAACAAGCCACACAACAAATCCTGTCCCGTTCATAGTCATTGACCCGAAGTACAAAAATGTAAAATTGAAGCACGGAAAAGGCCTGCAGGATATAGCCCCGACTGTTTTAAAAATCATGAAGATAGAAAAACCGTCCGATATGACTGGTGAATCAATAATAGAATAATCTACCTGGTCTTTTTTCTTGCAGATTTCTTTTTAAGGGTCTTCTTCGCTGCTTTCTTCTTGAATGTTCTCTTCTTCTTTATTACTGGCAATTCTTCTGGAGCAGTCTCTATGACATCTATCCCCGCATCATCCAATATCTTGTCTGCTTCTTCTTCTATGTTTTCTTCTGATTTATGGTCCTCTGTGTGTTCTGCTATCTCTTCAACTGTCTCCTTGATGTCATCTATCGTCTCGTGCTTCAATTCAGTCTCTTTGCGCATCTCTTTCATCATGGTCAACAATTCAGCGACATTCTTCTCAGTCTCAAGATTCACCTGATACTCGTGTTCTGCACGCAGTTCGGATTTCTTGCTTGATATGTTCTGGCTGATCATTATGAACGTCGCCAAGAATATCGCCTCTAAGGACACTATCATCGTCAAAAGCCCGTAGGGGAATGGGTCAAAAACATATCTCGCTCCGAAAAAACCTTCATTTGCGAGTATCCACCATGCAAACCATAATATATGAACGAAAACAAAACCCATCGATCCTGCCCATTCAGTTATCTTGTCTGCAATCTTGACTGATATGGTGGAGACATTCTCGAATTCTAAATTGACATTCTTTGACATGAAATAAAGGAATTCATTAGTCACGTACCACTTATTCTCCTCTTCCCTATGGCTGTTTATGCAATCCTGGCATTGGCTGAAGAACTCTCCTTTCTTGAAGGCCTCATAATTACTGCATACTGAACACTCATAAATTCCAGATGCTGGAACCTTATCCCCCCAAGAATACTTCGCCTTGATGCTCCTAGGCACTACACTGAACCTCTTTTTTACCATTGATAGAAGTGGATGAGAAGGATATAAAAATGTTACTAAAATAATAATTATTTTTTCATACGTTCCATATATGCATAATTGTGCATTCTCACGAGTGAGCTTAATTCAATTAGTTGCTCTTTCTCAAGACCGGACTCGTTTAATTCTATTAATCCCTTAAAACCATTAATGTAATGTTTGCATGCCTCATCAGAATATGTCTTTGTGCCTAATTTTTCATCGTCATGAAAGACTAAATAAACACTTCCTCGCCTACTTAACGTATTAGGATAATTATTTTGGTTGTGAGTTTTCTTCTTGCTATAAGTCCCGAACCACATGAATCTTATTTTGGTGGGTGTGTAATCCTTTATCGAGCCATCATGAATGTGTAGGACAGATTTGTCATTCAATATGACTTCATCATCGATTGAGGCAAAATTACTCATGTGTATGGAGATGAAACACTATTTAAAAATATATTCACTACTGTATAAAAACTAAGAAACGGCCCAAACCTTTATAAAACAATATTTATTCCTCAACACTATAAGAACTACTGGGTACTAGTCTCAGGAGGTTAGCATGAAAGTATATATAGAGAAGGAAGACAAGCTATTAGAGCTTAATGAAATAAAGAATGTAAGTGGACTTCTAAATGCACTTAATATCAATCCATCCACAGTAATCACTGTGAAGAATAACGAAGTGGTCCTTGAGGACGAGTCATTGGAGGATGCTGACGATGTAAAGATACTGTCAGTCATATCAGGCGGATGAAATGCACTAAATGCGATGAAAAGGCAGTATATCAGGGGCACGGACAGAACTTCTGCAAGAATCATTTCCTCAATTATTTTGAGAGCAAGGTATTCAGGACGATAAAAAGGTATGGATTGCTCGATAATGATGACAATGTTTGTGTTGCCACATCAGGAGGCAAAGACAGCTTGGCAGTACTATATATGACCATGCTTTACTGCAGGAAATATGGAATAAAATTCTTTGCATTAGCGATTGATGAAGGCATAAAGGGATACAGGGACCATACTTTAGATGACCTAAGGACGTTCTGTGACAAACATGAAATACCGCTCCACGTCGTCTCTTTCAAAGAAAGGTTCGGCGATACGCTCGACAATATAAGGGATAAAGCTTTGGCTGAGCAGAACAAGAAACCATGCACCGTATGCGGGATATTCAGGAGGACTGCTTTGAACAGGGCAGCAAGAGAATTGAATGCGACAAAGTTAGTTACAGGACATAACCTTGACGATGAAGCGCAATCATACATGATGAATTTGCTTCTAGGAAACATGTCACATAATGCTGCGCTCGGGCCAATAACTGGATTGAACTTGAATGATAAATTCATCCCGAGAGTCAAGCCATTATATTTCATGTTGGAGAAAGAGACAAGATTATTTGCAATATTAAAAGAGTTCAAAGTATCGTTCAATGAATGCCCGAACATAAACCAATCATTCAGGGCAGTCGTGAGGGACGAGATCAATATGATTGAAAGCAAACTGCCCGGAGCAAAGAATGGCGTCGTGAATGCATTCCTTGAGATATTGCCGACATTAAAGGAGCATTATAAGAAGAACAAGCCGTTCAAGACGTGCACGAAATGCGGCGATCCATCAGCTAATGAGATATGCAATGCATGCAAATTAGAAGAGGAATTGATCGCATGACAATAAAAAAACTATTTCGGAATTTCGAAAAGATAAAAGATAAAAAAATAATAATCATAGGCGCAGGAGGTCTCGGGTGTGTGGTTGCTGACCTGCTTGCAAGGATGAAGATAGGTTTCACCATTGTTGACGACGATATTGTTGATGATACTAATCTTGAGAGGCAGATATTATTCGATAAAAATGATCTTTTGAAGAAAAAAGTTGATGTAATAAAAGAGAAATTAAAAGAATTCTCTGCGATAAACGTTTTTGATAAAAGGCTTGATGAGAAAAATGCCGAATCAATAATAAGAAATCCCGACCTTGTAATCGATTGCACAGACAATATCAAGACGAGGAAAATAATTAATGAGTATTGCATCAAAAAAAATATTCCCTGGATATATTCTGGTGCTGTAGGAGATATCGGGACAGTATATCTGATAAAAGACAATGCATGTTTTGAATGCATCAATCAAGATAAAGATGGTGAAACATCCTGCGAGATAGGTGTGTTGAATTCGATCGTTGCTGTAGTTGGTGCGTGGACAGTGAATATCGCGATACAATATCTGCTCGACGAGAAAACTGAATATAAATTGATAAGGATAAATTTAAAGACGAATGAAATGATGAAGATAAATACTAGAAGAAACCCTGAATGTGGAATATGTGGTGAGAAAAAATGAATGATAATAAGAAAAGGTGCGGCTGGACTAGCGACGATGATTTGATGATCAAGTATCATGATGAGGAATGGGGAGTTCCGGTACATGATGATAAGAAATTATTTGAATTCATAGTATTAGAATCTGCACAGGCAGGTTTATCATGGAGGACAATACTTCATCGACGAGAAGGATATCGGAAAGCATTCGCGAATTTCGATTACAATAAGATTGCAAAGTTTGATGATAAAGATTTCAAGAGATTGATGAATGATAAAGGAATAATACGGAATAGATTGAAGATTTTGGCGACGATAAATAACGCGCAGAGATTTATTGAAGTAAGAAAAGAATTCGGAAGTTTTGATAAATATATTTGGGGATTCGTAAATAATAAACCGATAGTCAACAAATTCAAGGAATTGAAGGAATTGCCAGCAAAGACAGAATTATCAGACAAGATAAGTGCAGATCTGAAGAAAGGAGGATTCAAATTCATGGGCTCAACAATAGTATACGCCCATATGCAAGCGACAGGAATGGTTGATGATCATGTTATGGACTGTTTTAGGAAATGATTATTTGTATCTGAATTTCTTGTTGTATTGTTTGTGATTAAATATATCGATTACTAGAGCGATTATTGTAATCTTACCATCATCCTCTAGCGAGTATAACATCCTCCAGAAGAATGGTAATTCCACTCTGTATAAGTTTTTTATAGAGTATTTTCTTATATATTCTCTTGGGATAAGTCTTTTAGAAATTGACTGTCCATAGCGGGGATTTTGCTTAATTATCTCTATTTTTCTTAATATTGCTGTCAACATTACTCTCTCACTCTTAGACGATAAAGCCATTTTGGATATATAATCATAAACTGCCAACGCATCTGGAGAAAATTGGACGTAAACTGTTTTCATTACAAAAGGAAT
>CAZQDS010000035.1:0-9793 GCA_964591655.1 uncultured Methanosarcinales archaeon | reverse complement strand
AAGCTAAAGATAGAGTTGGCATTGAGCACCCAGCGTGGCAATTCAATAGATTCTGAGATAACGAAAATCAACGAGAGGAAGACACAGTTAGAGAAAAACTTAGAGGATATAAATGGGAAGATACAATCATTGCAGTCCCAAAAGAAGGAGTTAGAGGGCATAATAAAGGATAAGGAGAAAGACCTCGCACAAGTAGAGGCAAAGATAAAGGCATTCACAGAGAAGAACAATCTCGATAATATCAGCCAGATAGACAAGGAGATAGAAGAGATAGACAAGAAGGCAGAATCATTGGGCGAAGAGATGCAGAAGACACGGGAGCAGCAGCAGAATCTCTTGAGGGAGAAAGACAAGACAGAATTGCTCATAAAGAACATCGATGAGAGCATAGATAATGTCCTTAAATTGGAGAAGGAGAACAAGGAACAGGTAGAGAAGCTTAAGAACAAGAAAGACCAGTTCAAGAAGACCACATTAGAATTGAACAAGGAACTATCAGAGAATTCTAACCTGGCAGTACAGATAGACACTGCAAGGACAAAGATATTGAGCAGGAAAGAAGAGCTCGTAAAATTAAATGCGAAAGACATGTCGTTAAAGGAAAGCGTCGCAGCAGGAGTGGCAGTGCAGAAGATACTGGAATTGAAGAGAGAAGGAATTTATGGGTTGGTAAGCAGCCTGGGGAACGTAAAATCAGAATATAGCCTGGCATTGGAGGTCGCTGCAGGTCAGAGGCTGAAGAGCATCGTTGTAGAAGATGACAAGATTGCCGCAGAATGCATAAAGTATCTCAAGGACAATAAATTAGGGGTCGTCACATTCCTTCCGTTGAACAAGATACGGTCTGTGCAGATAAAGCCTGAATTGAAGAACCTGAAAGGCAAAGGCATAAGGGGATTGGCGATTGACTTGATTTCTTACGACCAGAAATTCGAGAAGGTATTCAGTTATGTATTCGAGAATACCATGGTTGTTGATGATATAGAGACTGCAAGGAAGATCGGTGTAGGGAATTATAGGATGGTCACAATGACTGGTGACTTGGTAGAGACGAGCGGTGCAATGCAAGGCGGTTATAGGCAGCGTACAGGACTCGGATTCCAGGAGAAGGAATTGCGCGAGGACATCGATAAGCTGAACAAAGAGATCGATGATGCGCAGAAAGTGATAAACAACCTGGAGCAGAAAAAAGCTGACAATGAAGAGCTTATAGGAAGATTGAGGGAATTGAAATCAACGCTTGATGGAGAGATACAGGCAATGGAGAAGATGCTCCATATAGACTCCAACGACTTGGACATAAGCAAGAAGCAGAAATCAGAATTGAACAAGCAATTGAAAGACCTGGATAAGGAGATGGACAAGATAATATCGTTGACATCAGAGAAGAACAAGGAGCTTGCGCAATACAAGATAAAGAAACAACAATTAAGGGATAAGATGACTGAATTGAGGAATCCTGCATTGCTTGCAGAGCTGAATGCATTCGAGCAGAAGAGAGACCAATTGAAGGAAGAAATCTCTGGCATCAGGGGAGATATTAAGAATAATGATTCACAGGTAAGCAATGTTTTGAATCCTGAGAAGGAGAACATACAGAAAGTTTTGAAGCAGCAGGACAAGGAGAAACAAGCATTCGAGAATGAAAAATCAGCATTGCAGAAGAAATTGTCAGAACAACAGGCAATATTGAAAGAGAAGGAGAAAGCGGAAGCGAAATTCTTCGCTCAATTCAAGGAGTTGTTCAACAAGAGGAACACATTCTCTGATGAGATATCGAAGCATGAGTCAGACATGGGCAGGAAACAGGAGGATGCAAGATCCATAGAGCAGAAAGTCAACATCATATCATTGCAGTCAGCAGAGATAAGGGCGCAGTTAGCAGGGATGATAGAGGAATTCAAGCAATACGAAGGGGTAGAATTATTTATCGACAAGCCGGAATCAGAGATATTGAGGGAGATAGCGCAATTCGAGAAATTGATATTGGACATAGGTGCAGTGAACATGCGCGCATTGGAGATATATGAGAATATAGAGAAGGAATACAAGACATTCATAGAGAAGAAAGACAAGATACGGACAGAGAGAGAATCCGTACTGGTGATGATAAACGAGATAGATTCGAAGAAGAAAGAGCTATTCATGAAGACATACGAGATACTTGACCATAACTTCAAGGTGATATTCTCTGCACTTTCATCAAAAGGCGAGGCAAGCCTAGAATTAGAGGATGCGAATGATCCATTCAATGGAGGATTGTTGCTGAAAGTAAGGATCACCGGAACAAAGTTCTTGGACATAAAATCATTGTCTGGCGGAGAGAAGACGATGGCAGCAATAGCATTCATATTCGCAGTCCAGGAATACAGTCCAGCGCCATTCTATATATTAGATGAAGTTGATGCAGCGCTTGACAAGAAGAATTCAGAGCAATTATCCAAGTTGATACAGAATTATTCTGGAAAGGCACAGTATATAATAATAAGCCATAATGACGCAGTGATCTCCGAAGCAGACACCTTATATGGTGTGAGCATGAACGAGCATGGCATAAGTAAAGTCACGAGCTTGAAGATATAGATGTATATTTTTTCATTATTATCGGTATCTTTTTGTGTCTATTATTAATAATACAAAGAGTAGAATATATATTATTACAATTAATGATGAAATTATGATAAAATACCATGAATTCTTCCTACCAGTTTTCAAAGACTTTATTCCAAAACTTATCGTAAGTAAGAAAAAAAAGAACGATAAAATTATTGGCGATAATAAAAAAAGTATAAATCCTGTAGTCATAGGACTGTCAGGTGAACCCATATACATAAGCGCAATGTTAAATAAAAATAAAATTATACTAATAATAAAAAATTGTTTTGTAGCTTTCCATTCATCTATCATCATTTTCATTTCTTCTTATGTTCTTGTTTCTCTAAGAGTGCCTCAAGAGCATCCATTATCCCTTTGGCAGTCTTGTCCCATGAGAATCTTTCGACGACTGTTATCCTCGCATTCCTGGCGATCTTCTTCCTTAATTCTGCATCATTGATCAGTTTTTCTATCTGTCTTGCTAAATGGTATGGGTTCTGTTTCTGGAAAAATAAACCGTTTATACCATTCTTTATGTATGACTTTATGAATCCTACCTCTGTGCTTACTGGAGCGATCTCACAACTCATCGCTTCAAGAAGGCTCAGACATGTGGTCTCAGTGAGTGAAGTTATACAGTATATGTCCATTATCTGTAGGTAGGGTATAGGATTATTCTTTGATCCAGTCAGTATTACGCCTTTTCTTGCAGACAATTGTTTCTTTATCTCTTTCACTCCATCCCCTATTATCAATAATTTGATATCGTCATAAGAGTTTTGAAGCCTGGTGAATGCTCGGAGTAATGTGATCAAGTCCTTCTCCCTGCTTATCCTTCCATGATATCCTATGACTATATTATTATCATCGATGCCCAATTGTTTCCTGTTCTCGAGGCGCGCAGACTCGTCTGCAGGCTTGAACTTCTCGACATCCACGCCAAGATTCACTATGCGAGAATTCGTACGTATATTGTTCCATATGAACAATTCCGCAATATTCTGTGAAGGCATTATCACTAGATCGCACCTATTGTAGAGGTTCTTCGCAATACGCTTCGCAAGTATCTGAGAATATTTCTTCAATATAATGTTCTTCATCGCTTTAGGAACAAGCTCCCATTCTATGCTGTGTATGAATGCAGCGACAGGCTTCTTATATTTTTTTGCTGCATTGATAGCTCCAGAACCTATCGGTCCTATGGTCTGGGTGAATACTATGTCAGAATTCCTGACAGCTTTCCTTATGGTTTTTGTCTTGAACTTAGGTATGTTGAAATCTCCGACCTTGAAGAATTTAGACAAGGGGATCTTTATTATCTCTATGTTGGGATCCTCGTATGTCCCGAAATCTGGTGCAACGACTGTTATTTCATAATTTTCTGTAAGCCTAGGTATTATCTCTGACAAGAATCTGCTTATGCCGTCCCATCTAGGAAGAAAATTATCAGTAGCTATGAGCAATCTCTTCTTTTCCTTATGTGATTGGTCAATCACCATATTATTCCTCTTATGATTATCTTATCTTATAAAATGCTTCACCATACTTCATACCATTCTGCTTGCCTAAGAGCCATGCTTTCAAGTATACCGACCAAAGCAGTGTCGTCAATGCGACTTTCTGGCTCTCGAACATCTTCAATGCCTTGATCTTTGTCTTGAAAGTGCTTGATATATCAACAACAATTTTAGGATGATGCTGTTTCTTGGTGTTGAATATTGTCCATATGTCAAATACATATACATCACATTTGTACTTCATCCTATCAAGGGTTTCCATCAATAACTTGTTCAACGCCCTATGGTCTGGATGAGGGTCATCATGGCTGTGCGTGAATATCCTTGAAGGCCTTTTTTCGAGTATGAGTTTCTTTAATTTAGGATACATTTTTTTCTGATTGAATTGCTCAATGAATTTGTTTTCGTCTATCCCTAAAAATATCACTCCTTCCCCGCCAATGAACTTATCCACATCCTTCGCTTCTTTGACCCTCGCTGAGGCGATTATCTCTTTCTTCAATAATGGCGCAGAGATGTGTCCATAAGAGAATATTATGGTAAATATCTTCTTACCTTCTTTTGCATATTTTGCGATGGTGCCCCCTGGACCGAATGTCTGGTCATCAGAATGGGCGCAGATGACCATCACACTATCAGGATCACATTGTTTATTATTCGATTCAGGCTTATTTTTGGGCATGGCCTTAAGATTGCGTAAGAAGTTTTTAAATTTAACTAACTATATCTGCAAACACGATTTATCCTGATTATTGCAAGTCTCCTATGTAAGTTGTTTGCTTAATCATGTTACTGACTTGAGATGTCCCGTGCTGTCTTGTGAATGCTTTCTCGAATTCAGATGAAGTGCCGCAATAAGGAGTTATCTTAGATGCACCACCCGGATGCTTAGGGATGAAATCAGTTATATCATAGACCTTGCCCTTATATCCCACCCAGCAATCTGCACGCTCATTATGAGATGATAATTCTGACAATGAAATGCCGCTAGGCTCTGTATTTGCAGGTGGAACCGGTTCAACGTTAGCCGGCGGTTCATTAACAGCGGGCTGCTCATTAGTTATTGGGGCTTGAGTCTGTTCATTGTTCCCTGTTGCCTGTGTATTCTCTTGTGTTGGCACATTGTTACCTGCAGTATTAACAGGCGCAGTCTGTGCACAACCAGCAACAATCCCTAAAACAAAGACTAGCAATAAAATCCCATAAATCTTCATAATGAACACCTCATGATTCAAATTGGATACTAATGGGTTATTTTTAAATTTAATGGAAGAAAAATTCATGAAAGAGAATATGCGTCGGCCGATATCAAAACTGAAGTTTTGGAACCGTCCGAGCATACTGCGTATGCGTCGGCCGGGATTCGAACCCGGGCAACCGGCTCACTTCGCTGCATTGCAGCGTGGAAGGCCAGGATCATAACCACTAGACCACCGACGCATGGATTAGAGGGAAATTTATCAATTTATAAATATAATGGTATTATTTCTTGGCGGTTAATATGATGTCTCTATCTTTCCTGCATATTATTTTTATATCTTGAAATCCTGTTTTTTCTAGCATTTTTTTGAATGGTGTTTCAATAAGTATGACATTATCTCGCTTATCTTTCGCTTCATGAGCGAGCATTGTTTTTTTTAGGTCTGGCCTTCTAAATTTTTCATATATTTTGAATCTTTCTAACTGTCTTTTCCAAAGTTTTTCCCTGTAATTTTTTTCGTCTGGAAGGATCTTATCTTTTATTATGAATAATCCTCCTCTTCTTAATGCAGAATACATGATTTCTATAATATTTTGCTGTCTTTTTCTGCTGAAATTATGAATTACGTGGGATGATGACACTATATCGTATTCTTTTTTTGTCTTGAAATTAAACGCGTCTATTTCCTTAAATATGACATTTGATGATTTGATGTTATTTTTTGCGTTTCTTATAACGGAGGCATCATTGTCTATGGCAAGAATTTCAAGTTTTGGGTTGTATTTGTGTATGAATATTGTCGATTCTCCTGAGCCACAACCAAATTCTATTAGCGTTTTTCCATTAAATTCTCTTATTATAAGAGCAAGTTTTTTGTGAAGAAATCTCTCGTATGGCCATGTTTTTAGTATCAGGTCATAATCCTTATTTAATTTTTTCCCGAAACCATATTTTGCCATAATATATTTTATCTTCACATGTTTTTAAATATTTCCACTAAATTTATAATGATGTTTTATTGTCTTTACCTGTATGGATTATCTTGCTGAATCAATCAAAATGGCTAAGCAATCTAAGTGTGATGATGCTAGATGCGGCTCGATAATAGTCAAGAACGGAACAATAATCGGCAAAGGGTTCAATTCTCCGCCTGGCAATCTTGAGAGTCAGAGAAGATGCCATATCAAGAAGGATTCATATCATAAGAAAGTTTCTGACAAGACATGCTGTGTCCATGCTGAAGAGCGAGCGATAATGGATGCATTAAGGCATAATCCGGATAAGCTGAATGGTTCTATATTATATTTCATTAGGGTCGATGAATCAGGACGCCCACAGGAAGCAGGCAAGCCGTTCTGCACGATATGCAGCAAATTTGCCCTAGACGTTGGAATAAAGGGATTTGCGCTATGGCATGGAGAATGGAAGATATACGATACAGAAGAGTATAACAAGATGTCTTATGAGTATAATGATTAGATTATAGGTATGTAATAGATGGTGTTGTTGTTTTTGTTGATTTTAATGTTTCTTGATTTTGTGCTTTGTATTTATTTATTATATTTTCTTTTTGAAAGAAACTTGTATACATATTGAAGGATGAGGAATTATTGGTTATTTGAGATTTTTTCATGAACACTGTGTTTCCTAAAATTTTTATTGCTCTGTTCCTGACTTCTTCTTCTGGTAATTCTGTGTTTGAAGAATTTGTTGTGTAATATTTTCCATTATCATATTTTATTCCTAAAAAGTTTCCTACTGTGTTCCACGAACAATTCATCAGTACTGTTGAAAGTAAATCATTAGTTGATATGCTTGTTGTAGGAATTTTCTCTCTACTTTTTTCAATATCCTCTATGAATCTTGAATTACTTGCTAGTATTTCTATCCTTTCATCGATTCCTGTTACCTTTACTAGATCTATGTATATGTTATCAGTTATGTGTCTTGTGCTTATTACGTTCTTCATATTGCAGGAAATTAAATTTCATTTATAAAGTTTTCTCTTAGTAGTGATAACAAAATAATGATTACCTTTATAAATGGTTGATGGTTCCTTGCATAATTAAAAGAACGAGAGCCAGCACATTCTAATGATGTCGCTTGCTCACAATCAATAAGGGCAAGCGAAATTGCGTACAATTGATATGATAAGATTCTTTTAGGAGAAAATAAAATGAAGTTTGAAGAATTAAACTTGAAACCAGAATTGCACAAGGCAGTTCATAGGATGGGATTTGTAGATGCTACGGAGATACAGGCAAAATGCATCCCTGTAGTTTTGTCTGGAAAAGACATGGTTGGACAGAGCCAGACCGGGTCAGGAAAGACTGCAGCATTCGGCCTGCCAATATTGAATACGATAGAATCAGGACATGGTGTGCAGGCAATAATCCTTACACCAACTAGAGAACTATGCGTTCAAGTACATGATATAATGAGACAGATGGCTCAATTCATGAAGATAAGGATAGCATCAGTATATGGTGGAGTAGGCATAGGCCCGCAGATAGATGAATTAAAGAGAGCAGAGATAGTTGTTGGGACACCAGGAAGGGTCATGGATCATCTAGAGAGAAGGACGTTGGATCTTAGCAAGACAAGATACTTTGTTCTTGATGAAGCAGACAGGATGCTTGAGATGGGATTCATAGATGATATTAAATTAATATTGAGAAGTGTTCCAAAGGACAGGCAATCATTGATGTTTTCAGCGACAATGCCTGCACCAATAAAGACCATAGTACAACATGATTTCAAAAACCCAGTATTCATAACAGGACAAACACAAGTAGACACTAAGTTATTGAAACAGATATACTATAATCTTAATCCGAATGAGAAATTTGCAGTATTAGTGCATCTATTGAAAGAGAAGCAGGGCGTAGCATTAATATTCTGCGCTACAAGACATGAGGTAGATTTGGTCAATGACAACCTGAAAAAACAGGGAGTAAAATCAGTATCAATACATGGCGGATTGACGCAGAGCAAGAGATTGAATGTAGTGGATATGATAAAGAATGAGAAAGTGCGAGTCTTAGTTGCGACAGATGTTGCGGCAAGAGGATTGGAT
This sequence comes from uncultured Methanosarcinales archaeon, assembly GCA_964591655.1. Taxonomy (GTDB): domain Archaea; phylum Nanobdellota; class Nanobdellia; order Woesearchaeales; family UBA9642; genus UBA9642. Next base: position 1,404 of record CAZQDS010000035.1, on the reverse strand, counting down.
ATAAGGAACATAACTCATGTATTCAATTATGACCTGCCGAAGACTCCTGAAGAATACACTCATAGGATAGGAAGGACAGCAAGAGCAGGAGATGCAGGAGAGGCAATAACATTATTGACACATGCAGACTATGACAACTTCTCAAGAGTCCTAGCAAATAGGAGCATAAAGATAACAAGGATGGAAACACCAAAATATGTTCCGATAAAATTCGAAAGGATGCAGCAGAGAAGCCATAACTTCAATTCAAGAGAAGCGCCTAAGTTCAACAGGTTCTCAGGAAGAAGCAATTCCAGAAGCGACAACCGTGGCCAAAGTCAAGGAGAAAGCCGATTCGGAAAGAGAGACGGTCCAAGAGGCAGGAACGAAACAACACAAGGCAGACAAGAACGAAGGATGCGAAGAGAAAGAAGGTAAAACTTCTAAATTTATTTTTTTATAAAATCCCCCTAAACATTTATAAACCCTTTTTTATTTCTCGAAACATGGTACTTGATAAGCTTGGGGATAGTCTTAAGAACACTCTTGACAAGATAACGAAAGCGTTGTTTGTAGATGAGAAACTGATCAATGAATTAGTCAAGGACATACAGAAGTCGCTTCTTCAGGCAGATGTGAATGTAAAGCTTGTTTTTGAGCTGACAAAGAACATAAAAGAGAGGGCATTGAAAGAGGAAGTCCCAAAAAACATCACAAAAAAAGAGCAATTAGTGAAGATTGTTTATGAAGAATTAGTCAAATTCTTAGGTGGGCAAGGTGCAAAGATAGAGATAAGCAAGAAACCATTCTATATAATGTTAGTAGGCCTTTTCGGGAATGGAAAGACCACAACTACGGGAAAATTAGCAAAATATTATCAGAAACGTGGTTTCAAGGTTGCTGTAATGACTACAGACACATGGAGGCCTGCGGCATTCGACCAATTGCAGCAATTGGCAGAAAAGCTCGGGGTAGACTTCTATGGTGACAAGACAGCAAAACATCCTACAGACATATACAAGAAGTTTGAGTCACAATTGAAGAAATACGATATCATACTGATAGATACTGCGGGAAGAGATGCATTGAACGATGAATTGATAGAAGAATTAAATGCGATAAACAAGACAGTCAAGGCAGATGAGACACTTCTAGTACTAAGCGCAGATATTGGGCAAGCAGCGCAGAAGCAGGCAGAGACATTCAACGCGACATGCAACGTAACAGGCGTTGTAATAACAAAACTTGATGGAACAGCGAAAGGTGGAGGCGCATTGACAGCATGTGCAGTCACTAACGCGCCAGTAAAATTCATAGGAGTAGGAGAGAAGGCTGATGCATTAGAAGAATTCAAGCCAGAAGGATTCGTAGGAAGACTCCTAGGGATGGGCGACTTAGAATCATTATTGGAGAAGGTACATGATG
>CAZQDS010000034.1:0-10274 GCA_964591655.1 uncultured Methanosarcinales archaeon | reverse complement strand
CCCTGAATCAGTGCAGGAAGTGTTAGTATAGTGCGAATTATTATTTTCTGCGCCATCATACGAGGATGTGAGAATGTGAAATAATGTGGCGTTGACCAGGTTTATATCACTATATCCGTTCCAGTCCCTTAAAGTCGCATTGCACGTCACCTGTCTAGTCAAACCGCCGCTGAGAGTTATATTGCGCATAGAATTGTTCGTACCCTGATAGATATTTACAGCAATGACTTCTGGACGAGCATTAGTTATGTTCACAGATGTTCTCACAGTGACATTCCTATAATTGTTCCCCACAATATTATCTGCGCTGGACAATCCGACAAATAATGCTATCGCAAATATAACAAAAAATATTGAAAATATCCAAATGCCCTTGTCGCCTATTTTTGTATCATTCATTTTCTATATCATTCATTTTCTATATTTTTATCCTAACTCTACGTAAAAATAATAGTTATTCGGTATGCTTGAGCTCTCATTCTCGGCAACTATCAATTGGAAATCGAAGACATTGTTCCCATTATAAGATGCTTGATTCTGCTCTAACAACGTAGTATAAATAAGGCTTCCTGACAGATCGTCTTTCATCAAAATCTCTTGGAAAAAAGCATTTACACTCATCGCCTGCGCCGCATCACTGACATATGTTGCGGTGCTTCTGCAGCTGCTCTCTGTGATGTTTTTTGTCCCTACAAGAAAACTCCTGTGTATAGTGAAGTTAAAAGTGCTATTTATATTATCTCTGGCTGATGAAGACATGCCCACTGCTGTTTGCTCATTGTCTATTACTGTCTGATTCACGCATGAGACATTAGCCCATGTGACGCTTGAAGCCCTGCTTACATACACCTCTCCAGTGATGGATGTCAATGACCAATCATATATAGATTGTGCATTAGCATCATCTAATGCAAGGGTACCAGTAACATTTCCTACATATGCCTTCCATTTGTAATCCTGCTGGTTTAGCGTCATTGTTACAACAGTTATCGTTCCTTTGGCATCCATACTTCTGTTTGTGCTTGACGAGGTATAAGTGCTATTGCTGACATATGTTATCTGAGGGGAGGAAGGAGCCGCATACACTTCTGTAATAAAAAATAGTGTAGCAGCGATAATGAATAAAACAATCAATAGATACTTGAAAGATAATAGTCTGCCGAATACCCTGCTTGCGACTGATAAATGCCTTAGGAAAAGTCCTATTATCTGCTCATTTTTTTCTTTCATTATCTCCACTCCTTTTTGCATATTGTTTAAACACGTATATCTCGCTTACGCCTCACTCTCCTCGATTATTCTAGCTCCAAATAAAAATAATAAACCGAAGGCGATGTGTCACCATCGTGCCCGTCCTCACCGACAATCATCTGGAAATCATGCGACCTGTCATCAAAGCCGATGCTATCACTCTCTATAAGACCAGTATAAATTATCTCACCAGAACCATCAGTCAAAAGCACTTCAGGGAAATATGTACTCTGCGGCCCAGTGCCATTATACATGTGTGTTGCGAAGCAGTCCTGCGTTCCCTGGTTTATTTCAACGCTACCTACATAAAATGTGCTAAAAGTGGTCGTGTTCAGGAATGTCCTATTAACAGAATCTGCATCTCTTGATTGATTGACTCCTAACGCAGTGTCTTCTGCCGTAATATTGCCTGAATTTGCACATGCAACACTTGACCATGTTGGTGTCGTTGACAATCTTGTCGCATAAATCTCTCCTTGCGGATTAGTCAGCGACCAATCATAAAAAGTATCATTATTTACTGATCCTAAAATTATCCTTCCAGTGATGTTTCCGAAGTAACCTTGCCAAGTCTGTGTCACAGAGTTTGCATTTAGGTTGAATTCTGTGATATTTCCTGCTATTGCATTAGTTGTCTTCCCCGAATCTGCAGTATATCTGCTGCTGCTTATCGGCGTTATAGTGCCGTTTGGTCCTGTTGGATCAGCTAAGACTATCCCTGCAAACCCTATTGACAGGACAACCATAAAAAGTATCCCTAAAATCCTCGATTTACTCATTTTATACCTCCTTCATACCCCTTAGTATTGTGTATTTTCCTTCTTTTAGATTGGCAAGATTCTTCACTATGCTCATAGTAAATTTTTTCTCGCCGTTCGGACCGTTTATCTTAGTGTCTTTCTGTGTTTTTTTATCTGAAAGGTCCTCATTGATCAGTACTTTGATATTTTGCGAATCAGTATAATCGAACGCCAATATTTTCAATCCAGCAAATTTCTCTTCATTGTTCCAATAGAATTTCTCCATATAATATTGCAGTGAACTGTCTTCGCAGAACAAGATTTTTATCAATTCTTTCTGATGTTTCTGTAGGATTATGTTCTTTTTGTTCACAAATTCCGGTGCAGTGATTAGAAGATAAGAATTATTTCCTGAAAGGCTATACATTATTCTTGGCTGTCCTTTATCCCTATTAGGGATTCTCTCACTTTTTATTATTCCTGCTAGTTCAAGCAATCTTAATTGTTGAGAAACATTTGCTAAGCTTGTGTTCGCCTCTTTTGCTAAGTCTATTGGACTTTTGCTACCTAATTCTAACGCTTTCAGAATGTCCCATTTCGAGCTTGTGTATAATGTCTCTTGCTCCATATCATTTGCTGGGATATGGCTATATCTATAGCTGAGCATAAATCAAACTATAGAAACCGTATTCCCAGTTCCGCAATCCTTTAATCCTTTACTATCAGACCATTTGATGATGTATGGTCTTTGATCATGAATTTTTATGAGTCTTTGATGAACAACAGATATTTTGCCAAAAATTTTTAGTTTTTGACAATGATATTCTTCAACTGAATTCCTCGACGATAAATTTTTAGGGAATCAGTATACTTTTTTGTATCTCAATATATTAGTGATATAACTTATATTTAAACCTTTCGTTTTTTGGTTATATATACAGAAACATATATATTTGTGTATACAATTAAATAATGAAACAAAATATGTAATGAAATAAATTATTTAATAAAATAATAAATATTTATAAATTAAAGCAAGTAAATAATTATTAAATAATATTGAATTATATTAATTTCTATATTTAATTATTTACTGAATTTGTAGTAATAAACGTCCATAAAAGCATAATTCCATGTCAAGCCAACATTATGTCAATTCAACATACATATAATATGTTGTAGGAGTGCTTTGATACTCATTTTCTGCAACTATCAATTGGAAATCATACCTCCTTAAATTGAATCCTGTGGCATTCTGGTTGATCAATGTTGAATAGACCATCCGTCCAGTATTATCTTGCAACAATATCTCCTGGAAATTGGCACTTTCACTTGACGCTTGGGCAGTATCGTTAACATATGTCGCTATAGCATTACAAGTGCTATTCTGTATGAATGTCGATCCGACATAAAATCCTCTATGGACTTTATTGACAAACGTCCTATTGATAGTATCTGGATTGGATTGGCTCATGTTAAGGAATGTATCTTCATTCAATATTGTTGTCTGATTGACACAAGTTATAGATGCCCAATCCACAGAACCATTCCTACTCGCATAAACCTCTCCAGTAACGCTTGCCAATGACCAATCGAATATTGAGCGTGATGTAGAGTCATCCAATACTAATCTTCCAGTCACATTACCTGCGTATGCTTTCCATCTCGGAGTCTGCTGTGTAGCGTTGAGTACAATCGTTGTGAATGAACCCCCTGCGGTCGTTATTTGGGTCGCAGGCTGTGGCGTCGGAGTCTCAGTACTATTGAATGTTATTGTTGGACCTTGTGGGGCCGCATAGACAGATGACGCACAAAGTATGAACACCATAACTAATGCCATCGATAATAATAACATCACATGCGACGTATGCGGCGCATGATTCCCTTTCCGTATATTCCGATTATTGACCATATATCGTGTTCGCCTCAATTTTTTTCAATGCTCTAAAATACACCGTCCGTATAGTCTGATAATTCTTGCCGAGTGATATTGAAATCTGAATATAATCCATCCCTTTCTCTGTTTTCAACCAGAAAACTAAGCTTTCAAGAATGCTGAATCCCCTATAGGAGAATATTTCTGCTGGAACAAGGACATCATTGTCGTCAAAATACGATTCCTCCAGGGCGCTCTTATATGACGCCCATATCGTCCTAGGGTCCCTGTTGAGTACCCTAGCGATATCACTGAATGAAAGCCCCTTCGATTTAAGATATGATATCAATGTTTTTCCACAGCTTTTGTTTCTAAATATAGAGAGTGGAATGAATATCTCTGCATTTATCGGCTCTTCGACAACACTGTATCTCTTATCGCTGATAGAATAAGAAATTTTTGCATCTAAGAAATTCTCATTAAAAATCCTAAAATTTACGAAATCAGACATTAAAGCCTCAAAAATAGCTATTATTTCACTTATTATGTAATATCATTTAAATATTTTATCACTTTTTATGATATTTTTTTACTTATTATGTAATAATTATAAAGAAAGCACAAAAAAAACAAGATAAAGCAAAACAAGATAACGCAAAAAACAAGAAAAAGCAATAGATTAACAAATAATAGCAAAATACCCTAAAAGAAAGAAACGAAAAAACGCAAGAAGAAAAATAAACCGAACAAAAACAAAAAACAATCAAGAGTCAAAACATAAAAAAACTAGCCTAACTCTACATAGAAATAGTATAGAGTAGGCGTAGCGGATGATTCATTCTCTGCCACTAATAATTGAAAATCAAATAATGCATCATTGTATCCTGCTTGATTATCCTCTATGATCGTAGTGAAGATTAAGCTTCCAGTTAGAGAATCAGCCAATAAAATTTCCTGAAACAACGCATTCTCATCAACGACCTGAGGACTATCGCTCACATACGTTGCAGTGTTCTTGCAGCTGTTTTGAGTTATATTATTGGTACCTATTAAAAAACTCTGATGTGCAGTATAATTGAAAGTCCTGTTTATGTTATCAGCATCTGCGCCGGTCATGCCTAGAACTGTCTGCTCAGCGGTTATTACACTGTCGTTAGCGCAAACAACATCATCCCAACTGACTGTTGATGCGCGCGTCACATAAACCTCTCCTGAAGGCGTTCCTAATGTCCAATCATATATTGTGGAAGTAGTCGCATCGTCCAAAGCCAGTTTACCTGAAACGTTCCCTACATACGCCTTCCACTTGTAATCTTGCTGATTGCTATCTAAAGTTACTGTAGTGATCGTTCCTTTGGCATCTGTGCTCCTATTTGCAGAAACAGAAGCGGCAGTACTATTGCTGACATAATTTATTACTGGGCCTGCTGGTAGAGCCCAAATAAAGCTTGAACTTAATATTATCGCTAGAAGTCCTATGAAGAACCAGCGGGTTTTGATATTCATTTTTTCCTCAGTTGTTGATCGTGAATTTGTTGATGTATATTGATGTTTGATAGTTTCTGTTGCGTGTCTTGTTTTTTCACTACGGCATATTCAAAATGAAATATTTAAAATAAAAAAAATTAAAATCTTTTTACTCTAATTCCAAGTAAAAATAATATACTGATACTGCAGTATCCGTCCCGTGTCCATCTTCACCGACAATCATCTGGAAATCATGTGTCTGGCCATCAAATCCTGTCGATTCAGCAAGTGGATTGAATGTATGCGCAAGGAATGCAGTATATATTATTGGTACAGTGTTGTCATCAGATAATATTACTTGTCTGAAGTTCGCATCAGGTATGCCTCCATTATAAAGATAAGTTACTGCGCATGTATCTGCGTTTATCTGTGAGCTTGCGACCCAGAATGTCGGATGTCCTAGTGCTCCTCCAAAGTTTGCCTGTGCCTCAGCAGTTCCTGTGACTGCGAATGTCCTATTCACTGCGTCTTCATCCTGAGTTGCGTTGACGCCAAGAGCAACATCTTCTGCCTCTAATTCAGCAGCTGTCGAACATCTTGTTGTGGTCCATGAAGGGACTGTCGCTGATCTGACAGCAAATATCTCTCCTTGAGGGGATGAAACCGACCAATCGTATAATGTATTATTGTTTGCATCACCTAAGACTATAGTACCTGTTACATTTCCGAAGTAACCTTGCCAAGTTCTGGTGATTGAGCTTGTGTCTGTATTGAATTCAGTCACATTACCTGCAAGTGCATCTATTGTTTTTCCTTCCCATGTAGGCCATCTTTCGCTATCTATAGGGACTATCGGTCCTGTTGGACCTGACGGCAATGCATAAGCAAAATTTATTGCTAGTATTGCTAGTGCCATTAACAACAATACTTTTTTCATTTTTTCACCTCAGGATTACCTGCTCTTTGACTTTGTGCGTAATCGCAATTTTTGACATATTTAGTAAATTAATATACAAATATGTATACTTATATATAAATGTTTCGATTATATATATTGCATAATAAATAAGTATAAATTTGAATTTAAATAAAAAAATAAGGAATAAAAACGGCCATTTATCTTTTTATCGAATAAAATAACAATAATATACTAAAAAACTAAAAAAATCAAAAAAATAAGAAAAATCAAAAAAAAATAATGCTTTCAGGAGATAACAACCATCAAGCCATTATGTGATCATATCTTATCTTTTAGAAATTCAAGTAATTCTCTTCTGCTATATATATTAGATATATCTTTTGCAAGGAGATATTCTTTTAACACATCCTTGACCCAATTCGCGAAATCATTCCTCTCCAAAGAAACATGATGATAAAAAGTATCATCAGAGATATCACCGATCATATAATATAGGTCTTTTAGTGAAGAAGCGATCTTTCCGTCCTTAAAATAAAACCGTTCATTCGGCGATACATAAATGGGAGTGACAACATTAGACGCAGGGGGATTTTTAACTACGGGTACAAAAACTGGTTGAAACATAGATGGTTGGTTTGCGACGGGCAAAGCAATAGACAGATTTGAAGGAGAATTTAGAGGAGAATTCAAAGAAGAGTGCATCTGTACATATTTTCTAGAATCATCCGCATTTAGCAACATGCTTGACTTTCTTAGTATATCGGCCTCAACAGAATCAATAAGATATTTCATTGCATAATTTCTCTTTTGCAGCATCGCCCAGAATTTCTCTAAATCTTTCAGTTCCTTTATCCTGTCAGAATCATCCATAGAATCGACATCATGATATTCATATAGCAATGGCAGGATATTTGATATTATCTCTTTTGCCAGATCATCTTTTTTATTGACAATAGCAGATTCCAGGTCTTCAAATAATGCCTTATTCTTAGCGATGTATATATTTCTCCTTCCGCGAAGGATGTTCTCTCGCATATCCCCTTGTGGAACCGCCATATTCACAGGTATATTCGCAGGCTCAGGGATGATATTAATTGGCTTCTGGATGGCTGGCTCTTCCCTATGCGGCACATCTGAAGGGGGTAAATGAATGTTTGAACTTCTGATAAGATCAAGGTCGAGACGAGGAACCCCGGAAGAAACAGGAACATTAGGCACCTTATGATACGCAGGAGGTGCTTGTGCAGGTATTTCTTGAACTGTAGAGGCTTTTTTTTGTGCTGAATCCGAAGGAGGGGATTCGAATATATCCTTAGCTAATTCTGGAAGATTTTTTGGAGTGTCGAGATTCTCCGCCTCTTTTTTCTTGAAAAAGTTCAACATATTACATCCATGATATATACATGACCTCTTTTTAATACACGCTCAATAAATACTTAACAAATATCCATTAACAATCCAATAAATCCAATAAATCCATTAATGATATAATCCCTACTTATGCGACCTTTTCCTATATAATAATATAACATATCCATCTTTTTTATGTCCCGTCCTCTTTCCGGATTTTTTTCCAGAAATCAATGGCATAAGCTTCACATCATGGGTGATGCCAAGCAATGATTTCAATACTTTCACTTTATCATCATAAGACCTTAATCTTTCTAAAGCAACATCTAAAATTGCCGGTGCCTGCTTGAATTCCTTATCGAGAAGCGAATTGTGCCCAACATATATCATGTCATGATCAAATAATATTGCTGGCCTAGTCATGCTCTCTAGGAAATGATGCAGAATAGGAGTATAAGTGGCCTTATCTATTATACAAAGCACGGATGCGATTTTATCCTCATATCTTACAGGTATACACGTGACCTTAATGCCGTTGCGCGATTGGACATTCGCTAACCTGCCGTTCTGGAATACCTGCAATAATGGAGAAATATCAATAAATATTTCAGATAACAATCTCTTCGGATCCGGGGAGAGAGCATCATAAGCAGAATTCGACCATAGAATCTTCAGCTCATTATTGACAAGAACACATGCCTCTGACAGTTCTGAGCACATATCTTCCAAAGTCTTCAGGTCTACATCATATTCTACCATTACTCACCCCTTTTTCATTGATTTTAAGCATTTTCATTTAAAAATTTTCTCTATTGACATTAATTTTAACAGTTATGCCCGATTATATCGGTGGAACATATATCGGTTGAATATATTACTTGAGTTCATAATAAAAGCTTACGAGATCATTAGTCCCGCGATATTCTTTCAATCTTGCAGGGACACGTATCTCATAACTGTACATGCCAAAAGTGCTCGCAAACGGATCCTTGACTCCGGTCACGAATACTATATCCTCCCTGTCTGTTGAATCATACTCATCATTAGCACTCAAATCATCATTTTTATCCCATAATATCCCGGTCATGAAATAAGTGTTATTCGTTGAGTTCACCATAGGAACATCAAATATAATGCTCGCACTCAAATTCAGTTGTGCAGTGACCAGCGGCACATCAGTATTGTTTGTCCAGACAAAATTCACAGAATCGTGAAACGTCGTTGTATTGAATACAGTATCTAATTCAGAGAAATCATTGGTCGCAGGCTGTTCATTGACATCTCTTCCCAATGCCATAAGATCTGAAAATGAGAATACGCTATCCTGATCAGCTATGAATAAATGCCCATCGAAAGGCGTCATGTTCCCAAATGCGATTATTGTATTAGTGCCGTTTCCGCCAAGCAATATGTCCGCAGTCACATTGCCATAATAGTATTGGTATAATTCTACAACCACAGAGTTATTTGCTTTGTTATTGCTTTCGTTCGTCTCATTTATTATGTCGTTGGAATCAATCAATACGAATATATTATTCGTGCCAGCATTCAATAAGAAACTTACATTAATTGTTATTTTTTGTGATGAATTCACCAGTTCTATAGTTTTGTTCCCGTTTATCTGTACACCGCCACTATCTGGGTCCCCCATATAGAATTGCACGATGAAACTTACGTTATTAGGGCTCAAACCATTATTCGATATATTTGCGAATACAGTCATATTATTGCCTTCCACTCTCTGAACGTCGCTAAACCAGATATCCACAGCACCAGATGTCAAATCCGGAGGAGGGATTATCAGCGTGTGATTGTTTGATGCGAATGCGCTATTATTATAATAATCAAAGCATAATACATTCCATATATAGGTTCCGATGTATAAAGAGATGTTCCTGAAACTGTTTGTCTGGTTATTTGCAGGAGTGAGATTTGATGCCTGCGGAGAAAAATTTCCGTCTATATCTATATATAAAGTGCAATTCCTGAGAGTATGGTCATAGACTGTATAGTTAAAATCAAAGGACCCGCTCCCGAGGGTCTGATTGTTAGTCGGGTATGTCAAATTTATCAAAGGCAAAACATCATCGCTTATTGTTAAAGTGGTGCTGTTAATCCAAGAACTTACAGCGACGGAATCATTCGCTTGACACCCTAATGTCCAATTCTGGGAGATAGACAATTGTGATGATGATATATTCGCAACATTAACCTCAATTCCAGAAGCAAAACTGCCCGAAGTGCTTCCTGTTGAATTGACGGCGCCGTTAAGATACCACACATAATCATAATATATTGGATCGTCATCAGTGGCATTACAGTATCCTATCAATGTACTGTTAGTATATGCAATCACGGGGCTTATCCTCGAAGAATTCATCAGTGGTACGCCAGATATGTCATATAGTTTTATTACGTAGAAGCATGCGTCCGCGCCCGAAGTGGCATATAGCATGTTTCCATCGACACCCAGACTATAGACTGAGTTATAGACGCATGTTCCTGATGTCTGGTTGAATCTTCCATAAATTGTAGGGGCGGACGAATTGGTCACATTAACTATCGCTATTCCTACGCCAGCGACTGTCGCGCCCAAATACGCAAATTTATTGCTGCCGATGTCTGTGACAGTAACTGAGACAACACTTGTCAAATTTGTCGTATTAGAGAG
>CAZQDS010000033.1:0-10409 GCA_964591655.1 uncultured Methanosarcinales archaeon | reverse complement strand
CTATCAAAGCTTGGAATCAGATGCAGAATGCTCTATCATCCAAATGTTACGAATGAAAATCTGAAAGACAGGAATAGCTACAAATATTGTGAAGCGAGAAGAATGCCTTTCAATAGTGAAACTCCTTCTTGGGTAATGATATATAAAGATGTTACATTAATTGCAATCCCACAAGGTGATATGCCTTTTGCTTTCGAAATCAACAGTCAACAGGTAGCATATTCTTTCAGAAACTATTTTGAATGGCTCTGGAAACAGAGCAAACCATTCAAATAAATACCTACTCCCGTCGAACTCTGAACAGTATGTTAACAATCGGAGCAACATAAATTGCTCCAATTCTGAACATTTTTTATAATGCTCCCTCCGGGATTTGAACCCGGGTTTCTACCGTGAGAGGGTAGAGTGATTGGCCGGGCTACACTAAAGGAGCATGATAGAATTCCGGCTCATCCCCTAGAACTAAAAGTTTGTTTATAAATATTGTTGTAATTATCTTTTTGATGCAGAGGGTTTCTTAGAATTATATTTTCTATGATTAGAATTATTATTCCAGGAATCTCTGGTGTCATTCGAAACGTATTGATCATTCCCATACATCCAATATAATACATCATTCGATAATCTTATTGCATCATCCCTGAACTTTCTTGGATTCTCTTCTGTGCCGTTAGGTACCCTGTTTATGTCGAATCCTGCCTTAGAATACATGTTTTCTCCTATATTGTATGTTATGACTATTTTCCTCTGTTTCTCCTTGTCTGATAGGAACCTGTATGATGGGTCGTTATTCATGAGGAATTCATCTATATCCATGGAGTATCTTGTTCCTGCATATGCACTCAAGACCTTGTCCTTCCTTAAATTATCAAGTTGCTCAATCTTATTTGGATCGCTGTAATCAAGCAGATATGCAAATTGAGGAAGATATGAAACGAATAATTTACGTTCTGTCTGAGCCAGTCCTATTACGTCCGAATAGCTTTTCGCTTCAGGATCCAACGCTGATTCTCCCCTAAATAAACATGTTTTAAATTCTAGTGTTACCGGTCCTCCTGGCTGAAGAGCCTCATAAACAGAATTTATCGAGGAAAATACATCCTCAAGTCTTTCTTCTAATAATGATGAGCGTTTGCCATCTATCTTCCAATATGTCACTCTTTTATATACGTCCTCCCCGAGCATCCTCTTTATCTTGTTTTTTGAAAATGATTCTGTAGGATATATAGGGAGATCTATTTTAGGATTATTATAATATTTTGATGTAACAGATGTTTCATCTCTTGAGAATGTCTCCTGCAAAAAATCTTCTATTGATTGTGCTGTGTGATGGAAGAATTCTGTTATGTCGAATCCGTCTTCTTTTCCTTTATTATCGGCCGGACTAGTCGGTTTTCCTAATAGTGCATAAGCTATCATTGATGTTGTCAATACTGATGCGGCCATATCAATGACTATATTGTTATTTATTTTTTTCTTACGCATAAAACCCCTAAGATTCACTATCACTTAGGAACTACGTTTTTTTTATAAACGTTTCGGAAAAAAGTCGACAGCGCAAGCTTAAAAAAATAATCCGTTAAATAACACTATTTAGAAGTGACAAAATATATAAAGGGAACTGTTTTTCCAATAATGAGATAAAATGTTCGTAGATATCGAAAGGCCGATAGCAAAATACAACAATATTGAATTACACGAGAGAAAATTAATAGTAGATGAAAGATTTATAAAATTAACTCAGAAAGAAGAATCATTTCTAGAATACATGATGAGTAACGCAGATAAGACCCAATCAAGACCAGACATACTAAAAAATGTATGGAAAGGCGCAATAGTGTCAGAACGCAGCATAGATACTTTGGTGTGTAAAGTAAGGAAAAAACTTCCAGAGAACTATCGAGAGTTGATAAAGATAACACATACAACTGCCTATCACGGTTATTTGTTTGGCAAAGGAGAAAATGAAAGATACACCATGTCAGAACAGAAGATAATGGATGTCCTGAAAAACAATCCGGACATAGCCGTGCCTATTTCAGACATATTAAAGGCGACACATCAAACAGATGACTGTTGCAGCAGAGCAAGCCTTCGCGTAATGATATATAAACTTAGAAAAAAACTTAAAGAAAATACAAAGGACACGATTATAACAAAAAAAAATATGGGATATCAATGGAAAAAATCAGCCTAAAGCATCTTTCCTAACATAAATACGTCCTCATATTTCCCATCATCAAGAAATAGTCCTTTCTCTCTCCTGCCTTCTATCTTGAATCCTAGTTTCTCTGCAACTCTCAGTGAGGGTTTATTGTTGACTGATGCTTCTGCATCAAGCCGTTTCAACTTATTCTTCTTCGCTTCCTTGATCAATGCCTCGACTAATTTTGTTGCTATCCCATTGTTCATGTATGATTGCCTGACGAACCATCCGCATTCTGCACGGTGCTGCATCTTAGAGAACTTATGTACGGTGTAGATGCTTAACCCTGCAACTTTTTTCCCGTCTAAAGCTATCAACGTCGTTCCTCCTTTAGAGGATAATTTCTTATCTATGAGTTCAGGGTTCGCTATCAGGAAGAATTTGTTGTTGCAAGCATACCTATTGACGCATTCCTTGCAATTGTTATCACAAGATTCACTCATGCACTCCATTATGGCTTTTCCATCACCAGGAACCGCTTTTCTTATCGATATTTTCATGTAGAAAATTAATATAGGTGCAATTAGTATTTATACTTAACGATTATATTCAAGGAGTTCCATACGCACTATGTTGTTCTGGCGAGCATATGCATCATATATTCTCATATCCTCTAAAATTGTCCTGTCCCTCATTTTCTTTACATAATCCCTCGTCTCTTTAGGCATCGCATCTATATCCCAACCGACACTCATCAATCTGCCCTGACCACCATTGTATGCGGCATTCATCAAATCACGTTTATGGTCTATAGGCAATTGGTCGAACCCGGGATATTTCTGCCTCAAGAAAATATCGACATTATTTATGTGACGAAGGCTCGCCTTCCCATTCAGTAATGGATCATAAGCATTGTCGAAATGAGCACTCATAACATCATACCATGACGGTTCCATCATCTGCCATAATCCTCTTGCACCGACAGGACTCTTAGCTTTGGGATTGTTTCCGCTTTCTACATAGCTCCTGGCTATCTGCACAGACATAGGCATATAATTAGGGGCATTTATCTCTGAATAAGATTTTTTCAATACATCCACTATCTCATAATAATCCATCGCTCTAGGATTTGCATTATCAACAAATATTGATGCCTTAGGCTTGAATGCATCTTTGGAGAATATGTTATCGTATAGAAATCTTGTTTCTTGCGCTTTGTTCGGAGTGCCAGCTAATGAACTCGTGACCATGATCACTAATGCGCTGTCCTTCACAAGATTCATCAACCTTTTCATCTCTACCTAATACATTATATGACATCCTACGCATATTATCGTATGAATGCCTACTCATATCAATGTATGATTTCTTGTTCGTGTTATTTTGTTTGTTTGCTAGTTGCAATCCCACCACTATCGCATTTTTTTTACTATTAACAGCAATATGATGCTGTCAAGACGCGAAATCGTATGAAAATCACCAGATGGTATAAGAAAAAATAGGACATTTATAAAGCTTATGGTACATAAATCATACATAATATAAAAAAGATACTTTATAAATACGCGCATCGTGGTTCAGACAATGGGTTGCGATTCAACATAATATTTATAAAGATGTTTTCAGATAGAGAAGATGGTGTTTCTCAAAAAGAGGCGTAGATGGAGAGGAGAGAGATAAAAAAGGGCATATATTCAGTCGGCGCAATAGACTGGGATAGGAAATATTTTGATGAGATAGTCTATCTCCCGGACGGCACAAGCTATAATTCTTACCTGATAACAGGAAGCGAGAAGACTGCATTGATAGATACAGTGGACCCGACAAAGTCTGAAGTGTTGATGGAAAACCTCAAAGACATAAAAAAAATCGATTATATAATATCCAACCATGCAGAGCAGGACCATTCAGGGAGCATCCCATTAATACTCGAGAGATATCCGGAATGCAAGATAGTATGCAATGAGCTTGACAAGAAGATGCTCATGGATGAGCACATCATTGACGGGTCAAGGTTCATTGTAATAAATGATTATGACAAGCTCTCCCTGGGCGACAAGACACTGCAGTTCATATTCACTCCATGGGTGCATTGGCCTGAGACTATGTGCACATACTTGATCGAGGACAGGATACTGTTCACTTGCGATTTCTTCGGGTCACATCTTGCGACTAGCGAACTATACGCTGATGAATCCATCTATCTCCCAGCAAAAAGGTATTATTCTGAAATCATGATGCCATTCTCTAACATAATCGTCAAGAATCTTGAAAAAGTAAGGAAACTCGAATTAAACATGATCGCTCCGAGCCATGGACCAATGTATAATGATCCGGAATATCCTCTAGGATTATATGAAGAATGGACTTCTAAGGATGTGAAGCCAGAGGCAGTCATAGTGTACATATCGATGCATGGAAGCACAAAGAAGATGGTGCAGCACTTGATGTCAAGATTGATAAGCAAGGGGATGATGGTCAAGGAATATAATGTCCTGGATGTCGATGTGGGAAAGATTGCAATGGATCTGATCGATGCATCGACTTTGATCGTTGCAAGCCCGACATATCTTGGAGGATTGCACCCGAAAGTCGCCTCAGTCGTCTATCTTGCAAACTCATTGCATCCAAAAACTAAGATATTGACATACATCGGGTCATATGAATGGGGGAGCAATGTGACTGAGCAATTGAAGCAGATGACGAATAATTTCAGTGCGGAAAGGCTTGAGCCGTTCCAGGTCAAGGGATTGATGAAGCAAGACAAATACGGACAGATGGATGCATTGGCTGATTCTATCATACAAAAAAATATTGATTTAGGGATATTGAGCAAGAACAATGATCCTGGGTCGAATGTCAATTTCAAGAATGTGAACATAACATTATGCGGAGAAGCCGGGCAGGGCATAGAATCGATATCAAATTTCTTGACGACATTGTTCAAGGAAGAAGGATATAATATTTTCGCGACAAAAGAATACATGTCGAGGGTCCGCGGCGGAGAGAATTCCACCACTATAAGAATAAGCTCCAGGCCTGCAGAGGGATACTCAGACAGGATAGACATACTGCTCCCTTTGGACAAAGACTCTATCTCCCACCTATCAAAGAGGATAACAGACAAGACACTGATAATCGGAGATAAGTCCACAATCAATGATGCACAAAAAAAGGCATATAAATTCTTTGAAGTCCCCATAATCGATATCGCATCAAAGGTCGGTGCAAAGATATTTGCAAATACTGTGGCTGCAGGGATAATACTCGGGATGTTCAATGCCGATATAGGGAGATTCAATGTGCTCCTGAGAAACAAATTCTCTGATAAGCCGCAGGATGTCATCGAAAAGAATGTTGACGCTGCAAAGAGAGGATATGATGAGGGCAGAAAAATAATCAGTGAGCATCAAGGGTTGCTTGAGATGACAAGAATAGACAAGGACCCTTCTGTGCATAATCAAGTGCTCGTGCATGGAGCAGAAAGCGTTGGTTTAGGGGCGATTGCTGGCGGATGCAATTTCATCGCAGCATATCCGATGTCGCCTTCGACTGGTGTCCTCACTTATCTCGCGTCGAAGAAAGAGGATTTCGGCATTGTTGTCGAGCAGGCAGAGGATGAGATTGCTGGCATAAACATGGCCATCGGAGCATGGTATGCTGGAGCAAGGGCCATGGCGAACACTTCAGGAGGGGGATTCTCATTGATGACTGAAGGGGTGAGCCTTGCAGGAATGGTAGAAAGCCCTCTCGTTATACATATTGCACAGCGGCCTGGACCGGCAACTGGGCTTCCGACAAGGACCGCACAAGAGGATCTAGAGCTCGCGTTATATGCGGGTCATGGAGAGTTCTGCAGGATAATATACGCCCCAGGCAATACATTGCAAGGGTTCTATCTCGCGCAAAAAGCGTTCAACATGGCTGCAAAATATCAAGTTCCAGTATTCTTATTGACTGACCAATATTTCATGGACACATTGCACAATATCGAGCCTATAGATATTGATGGATTAATGGTTGAAGAGCACATCATTGAGACACAAGAAGGGTATAAGAGATATGGATTGACTCCTGATGGGATAACTCCCAGAGGAATCCCGGGGTTCGGCAAAGGCGCAGTATGTGTCGATAGTGACGAGCATGATGAGTCAGGACGCATAACAGAGAGCATGGATATGCGGAACAGCATGATTGAGAAACGTCATAAACGATATGACAGGATTGTTGAAGAATCACTGATGCCGACTATAATCGGTGGAGAAAATTATTCTCTTCTGATAATAAGTTGGGGAAGCACTTTTGGAAGCGTGAAAGAGGCCATAGAGAATATCGGCAGGAGAGACATCACATACATGCATTTCTCTCAAGTATATCCGTTGCATCCGAAGACTGCTTCTTGGATGAAGAAGGCAAGGAAGACGGTCGTCATCGAGAATAATGCCACTGGGCAATTCGCGAAGCTCATCAGGAGAGAGACCGGCTTGAATGTCGATAAGATACTGAAAGATGACGGGATGCCCTTCAGCGTCGAAGAATTGATTGAAAAGATAATGAGGATGACCTGATGACTTTCGAAGTTGATCATAAGGATATCGCATGGTGCCCTGGATGCGGGAACTTCAGCATATTGGCAATAGTCAAGAAGGCGTTAGATGAATTAGGGTTGAACCCTGAAAATGTCGTCCTGGTGTCAGGCATAGGACAGGCAGCTAAGCTTCCACAATATTTCAATGTGAATTATTTCAATGGATTGCATGGGAGATCCCTTTCTCCTGCAACAGCAATAAAAGCATCCAACCCGAACCTTAATGTGATAGTCACAAGCGGTGATGGAGACATGTATGGCGAGGGAGGGAATCATTTCATACACACAATAAGAAGGAATCCTAATATTACAGTTATCGTGCATGATAATATGGTTTATGGATTGACAAAAGGACAGGCATCCCCCACATCACAGAAAGGGATGAAAACTCCTGTGCAAATCTCCGGGGTGATCCTTGAGCCATTCAATCCTATCGCTGTGGCTGTCGCGCTTGATGCATCATTCGTCGCCAGAACAAGCGTCAATGATATGGAGCATGCGAAGGAGATAATAAAAAAAGCGATATTGCATAAAGGGTTCGCATTAGTCGATATGCTTCAGCCCTGCGTAACATTCAACAAGATAAACACTTACGATTGGTATAAGGAGCATTCATATCATTTAGAGAAGGAATTCGACCCGCATAATAAGGGTTGGGCATTCGCTAAGGCTACAGAGACTGAAAAGATGCCTCTAGGAGTGATTTATTTGAATGAAAAGCCAGTATTTGAGGACATGATAGGGATTTATACTAAAAATAATGACCCTCTTTTCAAGAGAAAGCTTGACAAGGAAAAGCTCAAATCATTGATAGGGAAGAGGAATCATTTCGCCGTAAGGGTGCTTTCAGTCAATAAGGAGACGCATGATGTATACACATTGACGACAGAGAAGCCATTCTCATTCATTTCAGGACAATATGTGATGATCGGGAAGGGGAAGACGATAAACAAGAAAGAATCCATACCGATAACCATGGCAAGCGCTCCAGGTGAGAAAGTTTTAAGGTTCACGATAAAGGACATGGGAGGATACAGCAAAGAATTATGCAATTCCAAAATCGGGGAAGTGCTCACCATAAGCAAGCCGATGGGTGAAGCATATAATTTCGATGAGCAGAAAAATCTTGTCCTACTGTCAGGAGGCTCAGGGATAACCCCTTTCATCAGCATATTAAGGCATGTCAGGGATAACGGATTGAAGAATAAGATAATAATGCTCAACAGCAATTGCACATACGACGACATAATATATAGGACAGAGCTAGATGCATTAAGCAGGGACAATATCTATATCATGAACACAATAGATAAGTATGATGATAATTGGAAGGGCGAGAAAGGATACATCAACAGGGACATGATATTGCGTTATGTGAACAAGGACAGGTTGAATGATTATGCATGGATGCTATGCGGCCCTCCTGGAATGATCAATTCTTTAGAGAAGACATTGAAAGAACTCGGAGTTGCTGATATTAGAAGGGATAATTGGGAGATTGCAGCAAAGTGCGAGAGATGAAATCCTAGAATAAAAGTTTTACAATCTTATCTTCACTACACCTGATTTTATCTTGCATTGGCACATCGACCTATAATTGCCGTCAAAGTTCAAATCAAGCTCTGCCTCATTCTTCGGATCAAGATTCTCCATGCCCTCAACCACTTCAGTCTTGCAAGTCCCGCAGACACCCTGCCTACAACCGAAAGGCACGCCTAACTCTTCCGCAGCATTCATTATCGGAGAGCCATCAGGGACCTCAATCTCCTTAGTATCAGTCTTCAAAATAGCCATGATAGAAAAATAAAGAAAGATGTATATAAAATTACCGATTAGTTCAGGCCGCCTAGGTCGCCTATAACCTCAATCATATCTTTTGGTTTTTGCGGCATAGTATATGGTATAGATTCTTTTAATTCTTCTCTTGGTTGGAATCCCCACGAGCAACCCATTGTCCGTATATCATAATACTCTCCTGTCTTATAACGGACTTGTTTATTTGCACGCACACCCACATTCGTATCCTCGGCGCCTAATAATTCCAATGGATGAATATCCATTCTAGTTGATGTCAAGGAAGAAGAAAATGCGTTAGGTTTTTCTAAAATTTTTATAGTATCCTCTGAAAAATGTTTTCTCAAAGAAGCGTAATCATCAAAATCTATATTAAGTTTTTTAGCCAAACCATTAGTTGCGACATCGTATATGTCATCCTTTGTGACTATGGAATCGACAATATCTATAAGACCTGCTTTTGTCAATGGAATCTCTATATCCTTCCATGACTTTGTAGTGTTCAATGATATTCTCAGTGCAACCTTTCTCTTTCCAGTGACTCTACTTCGCTCATATATTTCCTTTATTGCCTTTACTACGCCGTTCACTGGCTTAATATCATAAGTCTGATTGAAAAAATTAAAATCTTTCCATATTTCACTTCCGTGCTTCTCGAAATCCACGTTTATCATATGATATAATCCTATCATGCCTTCCTTTTCATAGAATTTATTGTATTCAGACAAGAATTCTGGACCAAACTTCCAAGGAAAATTGCCCCCATACTTTTCAGCTACTTGCTTTAGAAAGATATATTGTGGCTTCATAGAATTTAGAATGGTGCCATCAACATCCAACATAAATCCTTTTACTAGAGGATCTCTCGAAAATACATTCGCAACATATATCGTATTTTAATCACTAAAGAAGAGAAACAAATATGCTTTTTTAAATGTTTCGTAATACGGGCCATGGGAGATTTGAACTCCCGACCAATAGATTAAGAGTCTACTGCGCTACCAGGCTGCGCTAATGGCCCAAATATAGAGAACAGAATCAAATATCTATTTAAAAGGTTTTTTATTTAATTCTTTGAATCCTTTTTCTTCTCGAATGCATTTTTCAATACATCCTCTTTGTATTCTTTCGGGGCCTTTCCTGTCGTTGCATATACGTATAATGCTGTGTTGAATACTGCGTTTGCAACTGAAAAGAATGTTATTATGGCGATTAGGTATATTATTCCTAATGAGCCGATTACAATTGGAACAATTGGTATGTTTACTGTTAATACTACTAAAACAATTGTTGTTATTACTCCGATTATTATCAATGCTGCTTGTACGAATCCTAGTCCATAATATCTTATTAAACTCTCGCCCCATGTTTTTTTGAATGTTTCAGCTGATTCTTTTAATGCTGTTATTGGCCCAACGTTTTTATAGATCATTCCAGGAACGACAAATGCAGTTAATAGACTCCATGCAACACCCAATAATGAAATTAATGCTTTCATTATTATTTCTCCAATGCCGCCCATTCGTTCTGCAATGTCTTCTAATATTCTAAGTATTAATCCCACTATTGCTGAAACCACTGACCATGCAAATACTAGGTGTATTTTTGAGAATGCAAATTTTATGCTTTCCCAAAATGTTGCGTTCTTTCCGTCAAATCTGCTCTTTATAGTATAGACTGTACATACGTTGAAGAATGTTGCAATGAATGCCAACCCAAAATATAGTAGGAATAACAACATCCAAAAGAATGCTCCTGCAAAAGTTGTTGGAACAACTTCATTTATAACAAATGGAAACACCATTGCTATAAAAAACAGTATAGAGAATACGCCGCCAAGTATTGGAAATAGTAATAATTCCTTATCTTTCATCATTACAT
>CAZQDS010000032.1:0-10494 GCA_964591655.1 uncultured Methanosarcinales archaeon | reverse complement strand
TGGAGAGGATGTCGGTCCTGATGTTGGGCCTGGAGAAGCTCCAAGGGTGCCATTTGTTGAACAGCCAAGAAGAATAGAAGGTATTGATTATGTGATAAGCTTGGCAAGGATTAATAGAAAGCTCGTCATCGGAAATTTTCTTCAGGAAGTTGTTTCATTCTACAGCTATAAGCTCGGCGTGGCAAACCTTAAATTCAGGATAGAGGGAGAAAATATTACAAGCATGATAAAGCTTGATAAGCAGACGATGTCAATCGCGCCAAACACTAATGAGCAATTGACATTGACAATATTCGGTGAAGGGGTTCCAGGCACATATAATGGCTCATTAATAATAGAGGGGGATCTGCAGCAGCAGATACCGATAACGATAGAGTTATTAGACAAAGACAGGCTTCCTATAGAGTCGTTATTGATAATGCTTGACATATATGATAGAGAAATATTCTCTAATCAGAAGCTGAAATTCAAGACAGATTTGCATAACCTGCTGTCTGACCAGTCATATCCTGTAGGATTGCAATTCACCATACAAAATGCTGAAGGCCAGACCGTTTGGACAGATTACTCTAATGTATACCTACAAACTTCATTTTCATTGCTGAAAAGCGCAACACTCCCAGAAAATCTTCCTACAGGGGATTATGTGTTGAGAGTGACTGCGACATATCTTGGTTTAAGCAGCGGAGCTAGTGCAGCATTCAGTGTGGTGCTTCCATTCTATGAAAAAATGCTTTTCGGGATGAAAGTCTGGATATGGATAGCCATATTATTATTTATACTATTGTCTTTGCTTGCGTATTGGCTCATAAATAGATATTTACAGAGCAAAAAGAGGTATAATAATAAGGTCGAACTATCAGAACTCCCTAAACCTGGGCCTAAGTCTGCATTTGTAGGAAAGATTGCAGAGACCGATCATAAGACATATTTTGATTTGGAGCAATTCAAAGTGCACACGATAGTTGCTGGAGCCACAGGAGGAGGTAAATCTGTGGCTGCGCAAGTCGTTGTTGAGGAGGCGTTATTGAAGAATGTTGCTGTAATCGTATTCGACCCTACAGCACAATGGTCTGGAATGCTAAGGAAGGGAAATGATAAGAACATGTTGAAACTTTATCCTGATTTCGGCATGAAGCCGACACAGGCACGCGCATTCAATGGTAATGTGAGGCAGATAACGAATGCATTAGAAGTCATAGATATCAAGAAATACATAAAACCTGGAGAGATACAGATCCTTGCATTGAACAAATTGGACCCTAAAGACATAGATATATTTGTCGCAAATTCCGTAAGAGAGGTATTCCATGCAAATTTCCCAGAGACACCAGAGATAAAATTACTGATAGTATACGATGAGGTACACAGGTTGCTCCCTAAATTCGGAGGGTCAGGAGAAGGGTTCTTACAGATAGAGAGAGGATGCAGGGAGTTCAGGAAATGGGGTGTCGGTATACTTATGATTTCGCAAGTACTTGCAGACTTTGTAGGGCAGATCAAGGCAAACATAAACACAGAGATACAGATGAGGACAAGAGATGAAGGAGACTTGGACAGGATCAAGACAAAATACGGCACTGAAGTATTGCAGGGATTGGTCAAAGCATCAGTAGGGTCTGGGATGGTAGAGAATCCTGCATACAACAGAGGTAAACCATATTTCGTATCATTCAGGCCGTTATTGCACAACACTCAAAGACTGCCTGATGAAGAATTGGAAAAATACAATAAGTATAATGAGCAGATAGATGACCTTCAATATCAGATTGAACAATTAGAGGAATTGAAACAGGACGTTTTCGACCTGAAACTCCAGCTTAAGCTTTCTCTGGATAAAGTGAAGCAAGGCAACTTCAATATGGTAGAGATATATTTGCAAGAGCTGGTCCCTAGGGTGCAGAAGATGTGGATAAAGCTTGGCAAGAGCCCTAAGAAGAGGGAATTGAAACTCATTGATGTGAAATCACTAAAGGAAGAGATGAAAAAAGCAGAAGATTCCAGAAAAGAGTATGAAAAGAACAATCCGCAGCAACAACAGGCAGCAGAAAAGAAGGAGGAGAAGAAAGTTTTGAAATATGAGAAAGTGGTGGAATTCAATGATGCATTGAATTTCAGCAATGGTGTATCGGTGACTAGCCTTCAAGAGTTATTGGATGTTATGCCGAATATTGCGGGGCCCACATTCAAGCACCATGTCACTGCAGAAAAGAACGATATCGCAGACTGGATCAATAAGAATTTCAACGATCAAGAATTGGCCGATAAGCTACGTGCCGCGAAGAACCATGAAGAGTATGTGAAGATACTTGAAGAGGATAAAGCAAAAAACAATAAGCCCATATCTGCATCGTCCGCATCGACAGGAAAGGCTGTGGAGAAGATTGAAGAGAAATCTGTAGATAAGAAGGACGATAAAATGGATAATGGCTCGTACAAAAAAAAAGCGCCTGAAGGAAATGCGCCGGGTGTTCTTTTGAACGAAACTCTTTCCGTCGATGAAGAGTCTGTAAATTGGGATGGAATAAAGAAGACATTGTCGGGACTATCATCAGAGGACCAGATAAAGGCATTGGAGAAATCAAGGAAAAAATATCCGGGTGATTTGAATATACTTTTCAGCTTGGCCTTATTGTACCATAAAGTCAAGAAAGATGATGTCTCAGAAGAAGTTTACAAAAAAATACTTAATATGAGCCCTGGCAATCCTAAGGCACTTTATTATTTAGGCGGCCTCATGAAGACCCAAAAGAGATACCCTGAGGCCTTAGAATACTTCAATAAGTATCTGGAAAAGAATGATGATCAAAAAGTTGCTTTATTGGTTGAAAAAATAATGAAAGCAAAATGATATTACAAAAGCAAAATGATATTACGCAAAATTAATTTAAGAACACAGGATTAAGGATGAAATTGTGAAAGATGAAAATATGAAAGATGAAAATATGAAAGATGAAAATGCCCTTGTGGCGCCACCGGACAAGTATTTCTACACTATAGATGGGAAGATATTGACAAATATGCACCAACTCTCAGAATACTTGAAAAGTTGCTCGACTGAACATTTCTTACATCATGTTAGCCCATTGAGAAATGATTTTTACAATTGGGCGATTCATGTATTCGGTATACCTAAATTGGCGAACTCAATAAAAGATGTTTATGACCCTAAAAAATTTGCTCAGCTCATCGATGAATTCATGTCTGAGTCTGGAAGAAGTGATGAAAAGACGGAGCACATAGAAAGCAAACAGGATGCGGATTTATATTTAAACAAGAAAAAAGAAGAGACTGCGGCCGCGTCTGATGCCATGGCCGCGTCTGATGTCAAATTAAGCGTAAATCAGGATGCCGCAACTGTATCTTCAGAGAATAAGGATGCTGGGATAAAAAAAGAAAGTAATTTCCGAGAGTTTTCAGATGAAGAATTGGAGAAATTCACCAAATTCGGCGTGAAAGATAAAGAGACGTCCGCTGATGAGAAAATGGATTATCTGAAAACAGAGCTCAATGAGCTTAGGAATATAATAAAAGATTTACGGAAGACTGGTAAGGACATGATACTGGCCGACCTGTTGCTAAGGGTCGTAGAGCCGAAAATTGCTTTTTATGATTTCACAAAAAGCCACGAAGATTATGAGAAGATATTGAAACTTATGAATGATGTTCGCAAAGAAACAGATTATGCGGGGCAGCAGGCGGAAACAACTATAGCTGATGATATCATCAAGCAATTAGAGCTGCAACGTATTATGTTGAAAAAGGATTTGACACCGAAAAAACAGGGTGTTTTAGGGAAAATATTTAAACCCGCCAGTCAAGAAGCATAAAGAAAAGAGGTGTGTATGTTTTGGTTTAAGAAGAAAAAAGAGGAAGCGGCAAGTTCTGAGGACAGTCCAGAATCAGGAGATGCAAGTGAGGAGCAAAAGCCCGCACTTTCTGGAAATGTCGAGGTTGAACTAACAAAGATAAAGAGCCAACTTGAAGCATTGAACGAAGTGAGAAAGGCGAATGCAGAACAGTTCACACGATTGAGCGAGCAGATAGGGGAGCTTAGGGGTGCATTGATGGACTCTAACAAGGCGATCAGTGTGATAGAGGTCGCGTCTACAAAGGCCATTGATATGGTGAATTCTGTTCAACCTGACAAGCTAATGATTGATGTCAGGAGGACTGACGGAAAGACCGAAGCCTTGCGTGCAAATATTGAAGCTAATGAATCAATAATGAGAGACATGATGAAAGAGCTTAAAGATATCCGAACACAAATGGGTTTCTATAAAGGTGTCGATCAAGTTATCAAGATGAATAATGAGATAAAACAGGAACTGATAGAGATTAAGAAGACTGAAGGGTTAGTTGGCAAACACGCTGATAGGGTAGAGACAATATTCATAGAGGTAGAGAAGAAATTTTATGATTTCGAAAAATTCAATGAGGCAGTTAAAGAGCTTGACAGGGCTTTCAAGAGGATTTCTGCAGATTTTGATAAGATACGCGTCGGTGTAGAGGAGAAGGCTGACAAGAAGGAGCTTGTGAAGCTTGTTGATAAATTCTCTGACTTCGAAAAACATACTACTAGCATATTGAAGCTTCTCGACCAGAGAGGGAAGAATATCGTGAACGACCTTAATACCCAATTCATGAAGTTGAAGATGCAATTGGAGAAAAAATATGACACTAAAATTGATGTTAAGGGCATAAGTGAGGGTCCTGTTACTGCAGCAGACTCAAAGGCCGATATTGTTGCTGACCAAAAGGATGGAAAAGAACAACAGGATTCTCCGCAAAAGAAGGAAGATACGCCTTCTGATTCGAAGAATGAGAAAAAAGGTGTTTTTGGATTTTTGAAGAGATGATATGAGAAGAATCCATTAAATAATGAAATACCAAAAGATAATGATAAAAATATGATAAGGCAAAAAAATGGGATCGATTGATTATTTGAAGGATGTGCCTCAAGAGAACTTCTTCAGGCTGGCTGACGGTCGTGTAATCAGAAATCTTGAAGAATTATATGCGGTCATAAGAGATTCTGGAGACACAGTTTTTTATGATCATGTAACTCCAGAAAGGAACGATTTTGCAAGCTGGATAAAGGAGTGTGTAAAACATCATGAATTATCCAACAAACTCTTGCCATTAAAGGATAGGCAATCATTTATGAATGTCATATCTCAGGAGTTGGATTTGCTTAAGAACCCTAAATTGGCTGAGACAATGAAGTTTTTTTCAGATGATTACGCCATTGTAAAGGAAAATTCCTCTGCACCAAGCCCTTCTCAGGCACAAAACCAGCAATCAGATCCAGTCAAACCTGTTCAAGCGAATAATACATACACGGCCCAACAGTTTTTTCAACAACCTTCTCCTGATAATATTATTTTAGATTTTGAACAGGTTTTAACACAACTTGTTCAGGAGATACAGGAAGAGATGTTCTTTTGGCAATGATCGCCCTATTTAAGTGACGCTATGATTTTCAACTGCGTTTCAATTAACTGCGTTTCAATTAAATTTATAAAGCGATGTTTCCAGTTTATTATCGGGTGATGCAAGAGTAAAGTGGTAGTTTAGGTTATATTGGCTATATCGGGTCCACTGTACGAATCGTAATGCCTTGTGCTTTAGCCTGTTTTTTTCAATAGGCATAATGAGTCTTTCTTTTGTGCTTGACAAGCCTTTCCACATTATATCAATAATGGTATAATTATATACTAAAATAGATATATTGTAGTTATGTTAGTTTAAAATTTGTGCTTAAAAACGAAATATTTATAAATTAAAAATCGAAATTATACTATAAATAATATAATTATTTTGTTTTAAGGAGATTGAGTGAAAGGTTTGCGGAGATGTATGTTCAATGATTGGAAATAAACTTGAACAGTCAATAATAAAGGTATTTGAAGAGAACTTATCAGAGACATACAGCATCAACTCGATCTCTAAAATTCTAAAAAAAAGCTATCCTAATATAAACAGGAAGTCACATTTTCTGATAAAAGAAGGTGTTTTGGGAAAGATAGATATAGGAAGATTTTATCAGTGCTACCTCAACCTCGCAAATGAAAAGGCCCGAATATTTCTTGCCATCATTGAGATAAACAAGAAGGACATCCTGGTTCAGAAAAACCCATACATGACTGGTGTAATAGAAGAAATCAATCAAATGAATTCTGCTCATTTGATACAAACGGCAATATTGTATAAGAAAAGCCTAATTTTGGTCATGTCAGAAAAGAGAAACAAAGACGATATAATGGAAAAGACTCTGCTTACACAGGATTTTAATGTCGTTTTTTTGAATAGGGCGGAGTTCAAGGAACTTTTCTTAAAAAATGAAGACCTTCAGAAATATCATTATGTGCTCATTAATGCGGAGAACTATGTAAATATCTTATCAGAAATGAATGATCGGTTTTTGCTAAGGGCCAAACGCTTGAAGAACCTTGGGAATGAACCTGAAACAGTCCCTAAAGTCAACTCCAAAGCCGCACATGGAAAAGACTCTAGAAAATACTCGGCCAAAAACTTGAACAAAGATAATATCATTGGAGATAAATTTAAGAGATAAGATGGAAAATGATGCCAATCACCGGATATTGAAAGAACTTGATTCGTCAGGAAATATGATCAATAATAAATATTCATATAACATATTCTTAAATAATATATCCTCGAATCATATGAAATCAGGCAAGACATCAGCGTTTATCTCATATTTATGGTTGATGTTTCTACTGTCAATCATGTTGTTAGTAAGTGCAAATATTTGTGCAGCAGCGGATATCGTGCAATCAGAAAATATCTCTTTGATAATGGGGTCATATGATGGTAATGACATAACGTTGACATTGAATGACGATTCATCATTAGCTCACGACGTCTCTTCGGTTTACATCCTTCAGATAGACTATGTCGGTTTTGATTACAAATCTGAAAGTTATAGGTTTTTCGGGGAATTAGTGTTCCCTCAAAAGATATCGTTGACAAACAAAGGCCATTATGATTTTAGCCTTATAAGGATAAGCGATAAAAAGCTATTGTCAAAGACTAGTTTTATGTTGCAGGACGGGCAATATGAGAACTATTCTTTTGTTAATGGCTCTTTTGTTAATGGCTCTTTTGTGAACAATTCTATACCTAAAAGCGATAATTTTTCAGATGAAGAAAACTCATACATAGAACATGCCTCAAAATTAGGATGTAATATAATTGACATAAATTTGCCTGAAGTGATAAATTATGCTGGAGAAAATATGGATGTGGGCGTTTTTTCAGAAAATATGCAACTGTTCATCTTCATGCAGGAAAACGTCTTCCGATTCTTGCCAGATAATTATGGGCGTGCAACATTCACGCCATCAGTGCCCGGGGATTATACCTTGCAATTGAGATGCAAGAACATAATAATACTTGAAAAAAAATTCACAGTAACGGTCAGGGGCGCAGCACAAGATACTGGAGAAAATGATGGAAAAAACCTGTCAGTTAATGAGAACGGGACGCTGACAAACCAGTCTATTGAAGATTCAGATATGTCTCAAAGAGGATTGGCAGATAGAAAAGAATTGCGCAAGTTATCCTTGAAAAACTCTCGAGGCGCTTCATTCCCAAAAGATGTGGCCCTAGAAAACAATTCCGGATATGAGATCGCATCAATAGACCTTAATGATGTTGACGGATTTGAAAGAGCAACGATGAGACTCAATAGGATAAACCTACGGAACGATACTGAATTAAGAATAGAACGGGTGGAGAATAGAAAAATAAATGTTAACAATAACAGGATCCTTCGTGCATATGCAATCGACCTTTCTTCCGTAGATTTTCAAAATGGCTCGATGTCAAGAATTGCTGTAGGCAAAGAATTATGGAAATGCAAGGATTGGGTATTCGAAACTCAAACATGCATTGGTCAATGGCAAAAATTGTCAGACATAATCCCTGGACAGGAATATACAATAGAATTATACCCGAATGACCCTGGCTATGCAGAAACAGGCCTTGCAACGATAAATACTGATAAATCAATATATATTCCTGGGGAGACAGCGACATTGACAGCAGTAGTGCTTGATAACGAAGGGTATCTTGTCAGGAATGCCCATGTAAAAATGAGGATCGTAGGCCCATTAGGGCAGGAATATCTATACAGCAATGATGGAGGGAGCGTATATTCTATAACAGAAACAAGCAAAGGCATCTATCAAGCATATTTTTATGATACTATGAACGAAGGGACATATCAGATGGAAGTGAATGCATATTCAAGGACAGGAAACAACACGATGGTGTCATCATTCAAAGTGAGTTATTCACATGAATTTGATATTATAAGGTATCTGCCCGTCACGACCGACCCCTTTAAAGGACCGTTCAGCGCAACAATAAGAGTGATTCCAAGACTTGATGTAGGATATTATAATTTCACAGAGATTGTCCCATCGAATTTATTGGTTTTATCGACAAATCCTGAATCAATAATAACATACAATAACCTTACTGATAAGCAGGAGATTACCTGGACTATGCTTGAAGGGGATGATGAAGTTTCATATATAGCGCAACCAGAATTGAAATCTCCAGCACTTCTCATATTAGGGAAATCTTTCATAAGCTATGTGTTCTTCAACATACAATATGTTTTTGAAGAATTCAGGGAATGGTTTCTTGCAATAGACCCAGATGTGCCTACAGATGATGGCTTGCTTGTTTATGTTGATAGGGGTCCTGATGGTCAATTGAAATACAGGAATTATACTGAAGGAGTATTACGGGATGAGCAGGATTCAGGCATTAATCTTGGCAATAGGGGTTCTTGGACAAAGATTAGGTGTCTGTCACAATTTACGCAATGTGTCATAGGCATGTCAGACAATGGAGATGACCTCACTGTCACGTCATTCAGGACAAATAATTGGACATTTTACACTGCAACACAATTAACGGACAATCTTGATAACAATGGCATGCCATTCGATGTGGAATGTGAAGATTTGTCAGGCAGATGCTTAATAGCTTATGAAGCTAATCAGGCGGCTAATGATGCTGTTTTCAATTATACTATATGGAACGGCACTAACCTTAGTGCAAGAGTAGGCGTCACAGTCACAGGTGGTGAGAATGAGCAATTCACCTGGGTGAAACTTTATCCTCAAAAGGACACGAACGTCATAGGGATCGCATTGCAGAATGATGCTGGTGGAAATAGCGGGACACCAGCGATATATGCAGGCATATGGAATGGCTCTACGTTCGGGAATTGGCAGGTATTGACAATAAATGCCTCAACGAATGGAGACGGCTATACTCAGCATAAACATTTTGATTGTGCATGGGATGGACAAGGGAGATTCATGTGCGCTTACGGAAATGAGAGCTATGGTGGAATACTTGCAAAAAGATTCAATGGCACGGCATGGACGAATCTTGGCAACATATATCCAGGGATAGGTGGAGAGGTATGGGAAGTGGCATTATGCGGTCTTAGTCCAGACAATAGTTTCAATCATACAAATATAGGTGTGATGGCATCATCATATAACTCTAGTGCACCGAACAATAAGCTTGATGGTGGGATATGGAATGGAACAGCATTTTCAAAGACTAATGCAACAACACAACCTTATAGGAACAATGCCCCCGAAACAGGAACGACCAAAGGCAACGCCGCATATACTGGACAGAACTTTAGGTGTATATGGGAGACGACCGGAGACCAGGCATTGTTCTTGTGGACAAATGGCGGGGATAATTTTTTGAGGTATGCATATTATAAGCCATCAACAAACACATTCTCCACTACGAATTGGTCTCTAGGAAATCAGATAGTCATAAATGGTCCTGCTGACATAAGGACTGCTGACCTGTCCTCAAATCCTCTCAATGATGCGGTATTCTTAGTATATACTGACTCGAACAGGCTTGCTGGCTGCTCTGTTTGGTCTGGAAACAGTTGGGATGGTAGTGGATGCAACAATTCTGCGGTATTCGAGAGTGATGGCGCAAGGGCAGCAACAAGTTGGATATCATTCGATTATTATAGATATGCACTTGAGCCATATATTACAATTTATAGTCCGACAAATACATTCACGTTAAAAGATTATTATGGGATACTCGCGCCCAGCACCACATCAAAGGCATATTATGGGACGATAAACCAATTACCGCCTTCATCTGCAAATTCTCCGATTTCAGGTACAGAATTCACTAATGCGTTCTATTTTGCGACAACTTCTGCAGATGATAACGTCGCGAATATGAGCTCGACCACTGCAAATGTTTATGCATATCAGAGCTATAATTTTTATGTCTCAGATTCTCCATTGAACATAGATTATTATACGTTGTATCATGAGGGAAGGGCGAACAGGCTCACGTCATTTGCCGCAACCGATTTCAATGTATATGTCTATAATTGGACATCTGACTCTTATAGATATGTCAGGACCATCTACGGTGGCGGTGGCATAGATACATATACAG
>CAZQDS010000031.1:0-10555 GCA_964591655.1 uncultured Methanosarcinales archaeon | reverse complement strand
TGTTTCTCCTGTTTCTCCCGCTGATGCTCTTAGAATCCTTTTTATAGTATAATCAGGTGATTCATCTCTCATAATACTTGGGCACTTGCAGAAAAGCTTATGTGTGTCTAGTTGCTGATGTATTTCTAAGCCTGCCTTCAATCCGAGCTTTGAATAATCTAAAACCATGATTTTATGAATCCTATCATGTTTAAATAGCTTATGGTGCATATGGCAAATTATATAAATGGGTGTTTTTTTCCACTATTATGGATGTTCATACCTTAAAGAACCTAGAAAAAGCTATTGACAAAGAATTTGGAGACAAAGAGGCACATATATATTATTCTCAGCATCTGATGCCTGTCATCCCGAGAGTAAAAGATTTGGAGAAGAAAGAACTGCCAGGCTTCAGCATAATATTCTCCCATAATATGACAAACAAGTTCATAATATCAGGAACTGACTTGTCTTATTTTAAATTCACTAAAGAATATGATGCAAACGAAGTGATATCCCTAATAAAGCTCTCTGTAACACAAAATCCTAAATATTTCACAAATAACCACTTATCTATATTGGTAAATAATCCTGAACAGATGAAATACTTAAAAGCCATAAAGGAGAGATTCAGTATTGTAAAAGAATATATGGATAAAGAAATATGATATCAGAATTCTCCCCTTAAATTCTGCATGAAGTATTCTTTTGGATCTAATTTCTGGCTTATCAGCCATGCAAGTTTTATGAATGCAGTCTCTGGGCTTAATGTTGATTGGTTGCCTGTGACTCCGATCTCTTGCAGTTCCCTTCCTGGACTGTATACGTTCATGTTGACTATTCCAGATATTGTCTGTGTAGTCATGACTACAGGCATCTTCTTGCATAATTCGGCTATTGCATGCTTGATCTTTTCATGCTCTTTAGTATGCTCATCAATCATGCCTATAGGCATGTGTCCTAATCCTGTGCCTTCTAATATCAATCCGTCAAAATCTTTGAATGTCTCTAATTCCTCATGATGCATGTTCGGATGGCTAATCACGAACCCTATCTTCAAATCCTTGAATGGATGTATCTTGAGATGCCCTTCACTGTTCAATGCGGTGTTCGGATATTCAGAAATGTATTCTATCTCCTTCGTGAAAAAATTTACTCGTGCAATAGGCTGCTTGTTTATTGCCTGGAATGCATCCCTCCTAGATGAATGCATTTTTCTTGCGTTCAATCCATTGAGTATTATTGCTGATTGGTCAGAAATGTCCTCATGCATGCAGATGAAGACGCCTGCAAGGCTCGTATTTACTATGAATGATACTGCGCTTATTAGATTGATTGCTGCATCAGTGCTTCCACGATCTGATGATCTTTGAGAACCGACTAACACTATCGGGATGTTCAGATGCTCGAGCATGAATGATAATGCTGCTGATGTATAATGCAATGTGTCAGTCCCGTGAGTGATTATTATGCCTTTGTATTTTGTGTGTTCTTTCATTACCTCTTCTGCAATTATATTATAGTGTAAAAATCTCATATCGTCAGACATCATGTTGCTTATTAATCTACTATCAATATGTGCTAGATCCTTTAATTCTGGGAACATGCTGATCAATTCTGCCGGCTCAAAATTTGCTACAACAGCGCCAGTCTTATAATCGACCTTTGATGCGATCGTTCCTCCTGTATGTAGTATAAGGATTTTTGGGAGGCTCGAGTCCTGTTTCAAATGCTGTTTCTCACTCTTTTGATGCTCGACATCAGAAATCTTTTCAACCCTGCTTATTTTATGCTTTAAGATTCCGATATTATATCCATTGCTGAGCTTCAAAGTAATATGCTTATGATCCTCCTTAACCAATATCCCTTCCAATATCCTGCTGCCTGAATGTAGCTTGACATATTCCATAATATTTGCATAGATGATAGACTTATAAATTTAATGGCTGACTGGCATCATCAGGCATCAATCATTATAAAGCGCTTTTCTTGAATTAATATGTTTTGGATTGAGCAGTTCATATTCATAGAGTACGCGTTGTGTTTCACAAACATTCAAGTATATTCCTTTCTTGCAGTTTGTATAAAAAATGTTTTCAGAATCTAATATATCTATGAGAAAATCCGTCAGCAATCCGTTGTTGTCTGAGAATGTCAGCCTTTTGCATGACATTGATATGCTTGTCCTGCCAGCTATTATCCCTTCAAGAAAGCCTTTCCGTATCTTTTCGTCAGAAAAATTTATGGATGGAGGGATTCTTTTCTCTTTTTTGCTCGTTTTTGTTCCATCGCTCATTATATCGAATCCTAAATCATCTATGAGCCATGTATTTATTGCCTTAGAATTTATTCCGATTGTTGGAACATCAGTATTATAAGTATGAACGTTATAATTGAATGCTGTTTTTATCTTCGGGCCGACATATTTATCGTAGAATTCACGATCATTCAAGTTGCCTTCTAATAATACTTTTATTCCTACGCCATTATATGCTGTGCCATCAACCCATATTATCCCAAGTATCCTCGCAACATCATCGTCTATGGATAATGGGATGTTGATGTTTTCTTTCCAATCCTTCCTTCCAGGCTGGAATTTTGGCCAAATCTTGTTTGCCTTAAGGAAATTGCCTGCGTAATTATCTGTGAATATCCTGAGTGATGCCATGTTATTTGTATCTAGGGGAGAATTTTCTATGTCGTTTGCATATAATTCGTTAAGCGCCTTAAAAATCGGGCCCATCTTCTCGCCTATATTTTTTGGATGTACGACCGCGCCAAGATCATATATTGAGAAATCATTCCATCCTATTGACTTGAAAACTTCTGCTGCCTGGAATATCTTTGTTGCTATATCTTTCTCCGACCTTATAGAATCAATATCCTCTTTAGGGAATCCTTTATCGATCAAATATGAATCTATTATTTTTATGTCTTTTGTCGCTCTTAAGTCCGTCTGTGTTATGTGCATGTCTTTGAGAAAAATAATCAATTTAAAAATTTAATCAAAATATACTACTATTCGATAGTCATTTTATTAATTTTATTTTGAATTTCCCATCAGAATAATCAATAATCGCGGCTTTACCGTCCTGTGCAGGCCCATGGCTTAGGATCGTTGTTTTCCCGAGCTTCTTTATGCCATGATGCTCATGCATGTGTCCGCAGATGAATAGTTTCGGATGATACTTCTTTACGTATTCATTGTATGGCTTGAAGCCTACATGTTTGCCATTCATAGGGTTGACGCCTTTGTATTTTACCTTGTCAAAATATCCATAAGGCGGGCAATGCGCAAGCAAGATGTCGAGTCTCTTCGATTTCTGCTTGAACAATTGCTTCCTCTGCTTCGCATGCCAATGCTTGTAGAGCTTATGTCTATCCTTGAAATAATTATCCGTATGGAATATGCTTGCAAGCATCAAACCTCCATGGGGATAGATGTTCAATCCTTCAATAGTTCTTATCTTCTTATTTAGGAATTTTATGTGATTAGTTTTACCGATGATTTTAGGATAGCTCTTGAAATTCAACCCATAATCCTTCTTCACATCAGCAGTCCCTCTGAAATCCCAATTGCCATCAATAGTGTAGACCGGTTTCTTGATAGTGTCAAGCTCCTTTATTATACGCTTCCCATGATTATAATCCTCGAGATAATATTCACGCATCTTCTTCTTACCGAGCTTGTCTGAATATCCTGCGCTGAAATTCTTGAACATGAACTTCCTGAGCTTTTCAGACCCGCCGAAATCTCCAGTGCTGAGAATGAAATCGCAGGATTCTGCCAACTTCTTCAATTTACTCGGGAACTTCCCATGGAAACAACCGATGACGAGGATTCTCATGAAAAGAATGTTTGAAATGACATATTTAAATTTATCTATAGAATTTCGCCTTGTTATCAATCACGAACCTTAGAGTCTTCATGTCTATGTCATATAACTTCTCCAGGTCTGCCCTTTTGTCTAAAGTCATGTGAGATGCATGAACTATCCTTCTCAATAAAACATAAACGACGAGAACATAATATAATTTCCAATCCATTGAGCATCTATTGTGCTTATTATACTCTGTTATGAATTGTTTGAATTTTCTTATATCTAAAGTATGATCCTTTTTTTCTGACCAGTATCTCGCCGCCTTCACTATATCTGTTTCTATATAACCTTTATGCGAGAAATCAAAATCAGTTATTGCAATGAACTTATCTTTATTATACAACAGGTTTTCCTTCTTGAAATCATAGTGCAGTATTGATTGTTTTGTGAATTTCAAATCCTTAAGATTGTGAAGCACCATTATTATGGATGACATTATAAGATTCGAATCTTTCAACACTTTTTTCGAGAATTTATCATTTTTTTTGCTCGCTTTATGCAACACTGACTTCTTCATATACTTGTCAGGCTCTATGAATGTCGTAATATCTTTAGTTTCTGTATGCATAGGCTTAGTGTGGAAATCATACTTTACCTCATAATCTTCAAGTTGCTTATGGAATCCTGCAAGTATCTTGACAGCCTCCTTAAATATGGTGTTTTTAGTGGGGGTTGTTATGATGTAAGGGAACAGTATATACCATTTATCCGTCTTGGTTATCAAGCCGCCCTTCTTGTTTGGCAAAGCGACTATTGTCTTGAAACCTTTCTTGTATAGATGCTCTGCAAGATGCAATTGCGCACGGACATTCTCTTCTTTCAACGAAGGATACGGGAACAATCTCTTAAGAAAATAATCCCTGTCGGCCTTTACATAGTACAGTTCATTGGTCGAATCTATATTAAGCCTTTTAACTTCAGAAACTTCAAGTCCATAATTATTTTTAAGGATTCTTTTGATCGCGTTCATCTTATCTATTTTACTTATATATTTCGCTCAGCGAATTTATTAATATTACGTTCTTGCTGTAGCCATACTTCCCTTCCCTATTGATAAGGTAATTCTTAAATTCCGGCTTAAGACGTAATGCGCTGCTGATTTCTTCATTTAGAGTTTCGCCAAATTCCATATCTAACAATTGGTCGCCTATATTATGGATCGTAATTATTTCTTTTAATTTATTGTCTTCTTTTAATTTTTCAACTAATTGCTTTGCCATGTAAGGTGTAGGTTTTGCTTTTGAATTTGAATATTCGGCAAACACGTAATTAAATGCGTCTTTAATGTTGCATGCCTCAAGCTTTGAATTTGTTGCTTCTGAAGAAGAATTTGATATTAATGATTTTATCAAATATAAAGAATTTTGTTTTATCATATTCGCATCATCAAAAACTTTGATTTGACCATTTTTAACGGCCTCAAACGGATCAAATGTAGTATAATACTCTTTGAAGAAAACATCTTTATTTATCTCGTAATTTTTTAGCATACTATTGAGGTTGCTCCTTGAGAGCTCTTTTTCAATGGAAGAATAATCTTTTCCTGTCGCTTTCACTAATCCATCTATCTGACAAGATTTTACTGCAGCACCACTATCAATGATGGTTCCGTCCATATCAAAATTTTGAAGCAAAGTCATTTTATCACTCTTTAATAGTAATGAGTTGAACCCTTATTTAAAGATATGCCACCCCCATAGGTGTTGTAATAATAAAATTTATATATTGATTGAGCATAAATCAAGCATGAATCTTAGAGAGCTCGGACTGTCAAATTATGAAGAAAAAACCTATCTTTCTGCCATAAAACTCGGTAAAGCCACGGCCTCTGAAATAAGCAGGGATGCGGGAGTAAGTTATGGAAAAATCTACGAAGTGTTAGCTTCGCTAGAAAACAAAGGGTTGATTAAGACAGTGCCAGAAGAAACAAAGAAATTTGTTGCATCAGATCCGGAAAACCTGATGAAACTTGTCAACAAAAAAGAGGAAGAACTTTTAAAAATAAAAGAAGGAGTGAAAAATCTTAAGCAGATATATGATGAAAAAGAAAAAGAGCCAGTATTGATTGTCAAAGGAAAAAACAATTTCTATAAACTGACGAAAGAGCAGATATCATCAGAGAGATATTCTTATTCAATAAAATACACATTCACGTATCATCCTGAATTCATCAGGAATACAAAAGAATCGATGGCGAGGAAAATCGATTTGAAAGCTTTAGGAAGGTTTGATGATGAAACAATGCCGAACATAAATAAGTGGAAGAAGATAAATCCTGAAATAAAGCCCATTACGAATAACGGCATCGCCTTATCAATCACAGACGATGAAGAAGTACTAATTGCACTCATAAAATCAAACACATCGATGTTGATCAGGGATAGGCCCTTCGCGGAGCTGATGAAGACGCTATTCTTGAACTATTATGAGAAGAATTAATTTTCAGGCTGTTCTCGATGTAATTTTTGAATAATTCTGCATCCACAGAAGGGAATATGTAGAATCCCTGATGATCATCAGGATTATCGTTGAATTTCATGACGCCAAATATCAGGTTGTCCTTGGTCATCGAGCCCTCAAAGTGTGTCTTAGAATCTTTGAGTATGCCGCTGAGATACTTTATCTCAAAATCCATCTCGTTACCTATATCTCCCTTATATGATGCGACAGAATTTCCTATAAGGACTATTCCTACGCTTTTATTATGGAACTTCCCTATCTCGCTTATGAAGAATGGCGAGCCTATGCCTCCTCGCATTCCATGATATGTAGGCGTAAGATGCTGTTTAACCTTTACAACATCATCTATAGTTGCTGTGTTCTCATACAATTTCTTAACTAATTCTATTGACATAGAAAAGAGAAATAAAAAATGGTATATAAAGATAATTATTTGTGCTCAATCAGCCATAATACATCGGCTTCTCTTTCATCTCTTCTGCACGTGTCTTCCTGAAGGAATTATGGAATTCTTCATACATCGCTTCAATCTCCTTCGATGCTGATGGCCTGACTTTCTTCAATGCATCATTGAAATATTTCATCTTTATATCTTTGGAATTCATGTCTGCCCTCAATGCAAGCATTGCCGCCTCTCTACATACTGATTCGATGTCTGCACCGACATATCCTTCAGTCTTAGATACGAGCTCTTCCTTCTTAACATCTTTTGCAAGAGGCATCTTCTTAAGATGTACATCAAATATTTCTTTCCTTGATTTCGAATCAGGGACAGAAACAAGAACAATCCTATCGAATCTTCCAGGTCGAAGGAGTGCAGAATCCAACAAGTCTGGCCTATTCGTTGCACCAATCACTACAACATCCTTCATCTCCTGCAACCCATTCATCTCTGTCAACAATTGATTGACGACTTTCTCTGTGACACCAGAACTGTCTGAGTTTGCGCCCCTTTTCGGAACTATTGAATCTATCTCATCAAAGAATATTATTGAAGGACTGCTCTGACGTGCTTTCTCGAATACTTTACGCACTGCCTTCTCACTCTCGCCGACCCACTTGCTCATCAATTCAGGACCATTGACTAGGATGAAATTCGCTTTTGATTCATTAGCGACTGCCTTTGCAAGCATGGTCTTTCCAGTTCCAGGAGGACCATACAATAGAACGCCTGTTGGAGGTTTTATGCCAAGCCTTTCGAATGCCTTCCTATTTTGAAGAGGCCATTCTACTGCTTCATGCAATTCTTGCTTTGCATCCTCTAAACCACCGATATCTTCCCATTTAGTCGTTGGTTTCTCAATCAAAACCTCCCTTAATGCTGAAGGCCTTACGACTTTCAATGCTTCCATGAAATCATCCTGAGTTATGATCAATTTCTCAAGCAATTCTTCAGGCAATGGTTCATCATTCCTTAAATTCATGTCGCCAAGGACCTTTCTTAGGACGACCATTGCTGCCTCTTTAGATAAAGCGGCCAAATCAGCACCAACAAACCCATAAGTTATTTCAGCAAGATAATCCAAATCGATGACTTTCTTATCATCCAGATCTTTCACTCGCTCTTTCAATTGCTTATAATTATCCTTAGTCAATAAAGGCATTCCCCTGGTATGGATCTTCAATACACTTAATCTGCCTTCTTTTCTTGGCACCCCTATCTCTATTTCCCTGTCGAATCTTCCAGGTCTTCTCAAAGCAGGATCCAATGCATTCGGGATGTTTGATGCTGCGATTACAACGACTTTCCCTCTTGATTTCAAGCCGTCCATTATTGCAAGCAATTGCGCAACAACTCTCTTCTCGACCTCTCCATGAGTCTCTTCTCTTTTAGATGCGATTGCATCTATCTCATCGATGAATATTATTGATGGAGCATTCTTCTCTGCATCCTCAAACTTCTTACGGAGATTCTCTTCAGACTGCCCATAATACTTGCTCATAATCTCTGGACCATTTATTAGAATAAAATTTGATTGAGTCTCATTAGCGACAGCTTTCGCAAGCAATGTCTTTCCTGTCCCGGGAGGACCATGCAATAATACTCCTTTTGGTGGCTCAATACCGAGCCTCGTGAATATTTCAGGATGCTTCAATGGCAACTCGACCATCTCTCGCACTTTCTTCAATTCCTCATCCAATCCGCCGATATCTTCATATGTGACATCAGGAAGCCTGTCTTCTTTGACCTCTGCAACAGCTTCAGGATTGAATATTACTTCAGTGGCATCAGTGATTATTACTGGCTCTTTTGCAGGTGTCGCATCAACAATCAAGAACTTCAAGTCACCAAGACCGAAACCCATCAATGCCTCATCACTCACTAGATTGAAAATATCATCGAAGAATGGGGATTGCGTCATCGCGCTCCTCCTGCTTCTTGTTCCGCCTAGGGAAACAACATCTCCCTTAACGACTGCTCTCCCTAATAATCCTTGTTTGAAGATCAAAGGATTTGCCCTTATAAGAATCCCCTCTCTTGCTGGCGCGATTGTCACTTTCTTTGCCTCTTTAACGACTGCTTTCTTTACAGTGACTACCTCACCTATCCCTGTCTTTGCATTCCTCCTTATCAGACCATCCATCCTTATTATGTTAAGGCCGATATCTCCAGGGTATGCCCTATCAACTATTGCGACAGTCTTCCGGGTGCCTTGTATCTCAACAACATCACCGGGCCTGACCTGTATCTGCTTCATATAACCAGAATCAATCCTTACAATACCCTTATTGACATCATCCTGTATCGCTTCTGCAACCTTAAGCTTAATATCAGACAATCAAACCACCTCAACATCCGCAAAAAACGGCTTAAAGAATATAAATTTTATGGTTATTAAAAACACACAAAGAATATGTTACTACTTTATAAAGACAAATAATCGTAATATTTATAAATAGTAGATTATTGAAAAAATCATGGGGAAAGTAAATCTTGGATTCATAGGATTAGGAAATATCGCTCTGACTGCGATAGAATCACTTAAACACACGAATGCCGAATTTGAAATGATAGCAGGACACGATGTTGATCCAAGCAAGCAAGAAAATCTTCCGAAAGACGCGCTGTTCTACCAAGATCTTGATGATTTCCTTAAAAACAAGGACATCGACTCAGTATATATCTCAACATACAACGAGCATCACTATCCTATGGCCAAACTATGTCTTGAAGCAGACAAAAACGTCATACTAGAAAAACCAGCAACAAAAAACATCACTGAATTGGCGGATTTAGCAAGAATTTCCAGAAGTAAAGGAAAAACACTGTTCGTAGGATTCCATGCAGCATACGGTTTAGAGATTATGGAATTCCTGAAACTCTATAAAAAAGAGTCAGAGCTGCAGAACGCATTAGGAGAAATCACAGGCTTCAGGTCAGAATTCTTCGATCCATACGTAATGGATGGAAGATCAGTGAAAAGGAGAGGAGAACATGACGGGTCATGGATAGATAGCGGGATAAATGCGCTCAGCGTAATAGGAGCAATACCACAAATAAAAGGTTTGAATTTTTCAAAACTGAACCTGACAAAAATTCCCAATACCGAATACAAAAACGCCAGAAATCTAGAGATAAACGGCATAGGACATTATACATTCACAACAGAGAAAGGCAACAAAGGCCATGGGACAATAGAGACAAATTGGGCATTGGGCATAAACAGCAAGAAAACGACATTATACTTCCCGGAACACGAGATATTGCTAGATCATTCTAATGAAGAGATAAAATTAGACAACAAAAGCATATTATACAAGAATGATAACGGACTGACAAGATTAGTCAACCACTACATCGGATTGTTTGAGGATTATCATATACATCGCACAGAAAATAAAGATAATCTTGAACACGCACATCACTTACAGAAATTACATGAAGGAAAAAAATAAAGTTTACTTCTTTTTAGGCGTTTCAGATTATCCAAAAAAGATTTCTAAGAAACATCAATTTATGGTTTAAAACAATAAGGATGAAATGATGGCTAAAGCCATAAAGGAGAGCCAAATTGTGCCTAAAATGAAGCCGAATTGCCTCTTTTTTCTTGCAAACATAACAATACTGGAAAAGAACAAACCAGCAAAAACAGAAATTGCTATAACTAGTGAATAATCTTTAGCATCCCATTTCTCATCTTTTTTCAACCACACAAAAGGTAAAACAACTACCGCTAAATATATTATTAAAACTATTAAATGTATTAAAAGAAAATAAAAACCCAACCAAAGCA
>CAZQDS010000030.1:0-10874 GCA_964591655.1 uncultured Methanosarcinales archaeon | reverse complement strand
AATAAGACAATTGAACAGAAGCAACGACAAGATACTAGAGCTTAAGCTGAAGAAGATAAAAAAAATCAGGACACTGAGTTTCATACAGGGGACGATGGTCAACCTTATGCGTTCAGTCATATTATTCGTGATGTTATGGTTGATA
This sequence comes from uncultured Methanosarcinales archaeon, assembly GCA_964591655.1. Taxonomy (GTDB): domain Archaea; phylum Nanobdellota; class Nanobdellia; order Woesearchaeales; family UBA9642; genus UBA9642. Next base: position 10,729 of record CAZQDS010000030.1, on the reverse strand, counting down.
TTTGAGCAGCAGATAACATTAGGCGCATTCTTCACTTTAATGATATACAGCTTCTTCTTATTCGCTCCATTAGGTGAATTCGGCAATACTGTATCGCAATATCAGGAGGCAAAGGCAAGCTATGAGCAATTGCAGGACATAATGCGTATGGAAGTGCAGAAAAAACCTAGGAATGCAAAAAAGATCAACACGATAAAAAATATAGTGTTTGATAATGTCAAATTCAAGTATCCCTCAGGAGACGAACACTCTTTGAAGGGGATAAAGATAAGATTAGAAAAGGGACAAACAATAGGGATAGCTGGGCCTTCAGGATCTGGGAAGAGCACAATAATAAAGATGTTGTCAGGATTATATTACCCTACTGAAGGGAAGATGCTGGTTAATGATATCGATTCCAGGAGATTGGACATCGACTATTACAAGAAACATATCGGCATAGTGAGCCAGGAGACACAGTTGTTTGCAGGTACAATAAGAGAAAATTTATTGTTCGTCAATCCTGATGCTACTGACAAAGAATGTGAAAAGGCATTAAAGATGGCCTCAGCATCAAGCATCATAGAACGTGGTAAAAAAGGCTTGAACACACGAATCGGCGAAGGTGGCATAAAGATATCTGGTGGAGAGAGGCAGAGGCTTGCGATAGCCAGGGCATTATTAAGAAATCCTGAACTAATAATATTTGATGAGGCCACAAGCAGCTTAGACAGCATAACGGAGAAAGTGATAACTAAAACCATAAAGTCCATAAAGAAAACAAGACCAGAAATAATAATCGTCATGGTTGCCCACAGATTATCGACAATATCGCATTCTGACAGGATATACGTATTGGAGAATGGACGCGTTGTCGATCAAGGGACACATTCTGCATTATTGAAGAAAAACGGGGTATATTCAAGATTCTGGAAAGAACAAGTAAAAAAATGATTTGGCAATGCCTTTTTTACTATTGTTGAACATTATCAACCAATAATAAAGTTTTTAAAGCATCTTCTTTTCTCCTCATTAATGGAATTTGAGGACAAAAACGCAGAGGAAGGAGAGGAATTCGTAAGGGTAAGAATACCTAAAGGCAGAGAAGTCCTGGGGATACTTGAGCAGAGGCTCGGCGGAAGCAGATGCAGGGTCAGATGCCTTGATGGCAAGACGAGAAACTGCAGGATTCCTGGAAGATTAAAGAGAAAATTATGGGTAAGAGAGAACGACATACTTTTGATTGAACCATGGGAGTTCGATGCTGAAGAGAAAGGCGACATCATATTCAAGTACAAGCCGACACAGGTCAATTGGCTGAAAAATAACGGCTTCTTAGATAAATTACAGGACTTGGATGAGTTCTAGGGTAATATCATTTGTTCTAGGGCAATATCATTTTCTTCTTTTTCGTGTTCGTTTTTTGGTTTTTATTTTTTCCAATAGTTTCTCTTTCCTATCATTCTTTATCCATATAATTATGGTATAGAAGACCCCTAAGAAGACAAGCGAATCAGCAATATTGAAAACAGGCCAGATCTTGAAATTGATGAAATCAATGACATACCCATACATGACCCTATCAATGAGATTCCCGATTATTCCTGATATCATCATCAGGAAACCTAGTTTTGGGAAGTGTTCATAATAGAATATTATAATCCCGAGCGCGATTACTGCTATCCAAGATAGCAGGGTGTTCTGGTTTTGCAATATGCTAAAACCAGCCCCAGTATTCGTCGCGTAGACGAATTCCAATATTCCCAAATCAATAGGCTTGCTGTTTGCAAGCGTCAAAGCCCATATCTTTGTTATCCTATCGATTATTATGAACAATAGAAACAATATTATCGGATAATATCCTGAAGCTTTAGGATTCTCTTCTTTCAGAACTTTTTTAATCACATTGGTGTCTGCTTTGTTTTTTTTGCTGTTTTTCTTCAATACCATTTTTTTGGCTGCGGTGCTTGCTCCTTCTCTGCTATAGCTTCGATATTTTTTATCCTTTGGTTCATGCTATCAAGCTCTGCCTTTATGGCATCAAGCTTTAATGACAATATCTGGATATCCTTCTGCAGGTCTCCTCCTTGCATTTGCTGCACTGGCTGGAATTGCTGTGATGAGAGATTGACTGAAGGCTGCATCTGTTCATGGAATCCTTGGCTAAAATCATTTCCCATTCCTTGGTTCATCTGGTTGGGGTTGCCGAAATCCCTGCTTAATCCTGAACCGATATCTGAAGGGGAATTCAATCCCAGTGTCGCATCGATATCTAATTCAGGGTCCTTCCTCTTAAAAAGATCTTTCAGTCCCATCACTCACCTCTTGATATGAATCTTCTGATGCCCCGGATTTTATTTTGTGGCTTATTTTATAGCATGTATAGATTGTAATGTGATATGGTTATTTATCGGTCTTTTTTGTGCTATTTTCTTCCTCTGAAAATATTGTCGTATCTCCAGTCTTGCTAAGGTCTTTGATCAATACGTTCGGAACGAACTGTATGCTCTTGAAAAATGCCGTGTTTTCATAGACCAATATATTGTCTGCTTTTATATTTGAGAGGAATATGTTGATATTTTTTGGGTTGAACAGCTCCGTAATTACATAGCTGAACAGATAATTCTTAAATTCTGCATCGCTGATTCCCATGTTATCTATCCCGTTCGCTATTCTCTCGTCATCAACTATATTTTTCATTTCAGTCTTTGGCTCTGCACTCTCAAGAATTTTTTTCAATTCCTGTCCTGTCAATTCTGCATCCATCTCCTTCAACTCTATTGTATTTATATAATCTAGTGTGTCTGTCTTTATCAGGAATATTTTATAATAATCATCATCTATATTTGAGAATTCATACTTGCTGAAGCTTTCAGATACGTATTCCAGGTCTTCAACCTCTGAATATGTCTTATTGTTCAATTCGAATGCAGATATAACTTCATCATCTGACAATATGAACAGGTTATTTTCGTTGACGAAACTCTTCCTGAAATCATTCGCGTCTTTTATTATATAGTATGATGTTATTACTAATACTACAAATAGTATCGCGAATCCAAGCGAGATGACTTTGAAAAGCACCTTGAATATTATTATGCTCTTCAAGAACTTCAATCCAAAGAACGCAACCAAACCTACAGCAATCAATGTAATGATTATTCCTATCATGATTAACCTATAACAGTGGTATTTAAATGTTTTTTCATAAAGATATGTTTAAAGATATGTTTAGAGATATGCTTAAAGGCATGCTCAGAGATAACCTAAGAATGTCATTTTTGCCAAGAACAAACATGCGAAATCTTTATAAACAAATCAACTTTCTTCATTGAAAGCGAGAAGAGAGCGGTTTGGTATATGTGCTATACCAGTTCTGGCAATTTACCAAAAAACTAACATGATAGACAAAAAAAAGCAAAAAACCCTTCTACCGACATTGAAGGAGAGGCAAAGATACTTAGTTTATAGTATAAAAGTTGCTGGTGATGCCACGCTGTCGAGAGCCGATGAATACATAATAAAGGAATGCAATTCTCTTCTCGGCGTTTTTGATGCGGGGAAAGCAGGCATAATGAATGTGAAATATGATGAAAAGACAAGAAAGGGAATGGTGCGTGTAGAGAACAAATATGTAGATAAGATAAAAGTCTGTCTTGGGATGATAACAATCATAGATGACAAGAAAGTCAATATAGATACCATTTATGTTTCAGGGATGCTAAATAAAGCAGATGAATTAATGAGAAAAGCATGATAATACTTTAATGAGGTGCAAAAAATGACTGAAGTACAACCATTACAACATCAAATGATGGGATATGATAGGGCGATAACGATGTTCAGCCCAGACGGAAGATTATTGCAGGTCGAATATGCAAAAAAGACAGTAAGGCAAGGCTCTACAGCCATAGGGATGGTATGCAAAGACGGAGTCCTTCTGGTCACGGATAAAAGGATAGTCGATAAATTGATTGTCGCAGAGTCTGTGGAAAAGATATGGCAAGTCGATGACCATGTCGCTTTGACAGCTGCAGGAATACTTAGCGATGCAAGGATATTGGTTGAGAGGGCGCAGTTGAAGGCACAAGAGCATAAAGTCACGTATGACAGTCCGATAGATGTGTTGACAATAGTCAGGGATTTGGCAAATCTGAAACAGATGTGTACACAATCGGGCGGTTTAAGGCCATTCGGTGTTTCTCTTTTGATTGCAGGAGCTGATGAGACAGGCGTAAAGCTGTTCGAAACTGATCCTACAGGAATATATTTCCAATATAAGGCGACAGCAATCGGAGAAGGAGAGGTAGAGGTAAAGAACATACTTACAAAGGAATACAAGGAAACATTGACTCTAGAAGAGGGCATGAAACTTGCATTGTCTGCATTGAAGAAAACAATAAGCGATGGTTTCGATGCAGAGAGGATTGATTGCGTGTTTGTAACGGCAGACAAGAAGGAATATCAAAAGGTTTCAAGGGACAAGATTGCTAAAGCGCTCGCATCATTAGATGGCGTAAAAGACGGTTCGAAAAAGAGATAGGTTCGAAAAAGAGATAGGTTCGAAAAAGAGATAAGATGGATATTGCAGAGATGATGGTCAACAACAAATACGTGGTGATACTATGAAAGGTTTTGGCGGTATGCGATTCAACAAGAAATTGGCTCCGGAGCAGATCCATATAAATCTTGCCAGGTTAAAAAAGAACGGCAGGAATTTTGAGATAGTCATTGACCCTGACAAGGCCGTTGCGTTCAAGCAAGGGATGATAACTGATGTAAGGGAAGTATTGATGGCAGAACATGTCTTTGAGAACGCGAAGAAAGGGATGTTCAGTTCAAAGACAGACCTTAAGGTAACATTCGGTACGCTTGACGAAGAAGAGATTGCTGAGTTCATATTGAGAAAAGGAGAGCTTCAGTTGAGCTCAAAATATAGGGATCTCCAACAGGATGAGAAACGGAGGAAAATATTAGAGATAATACATAGGACATCAATAAACCCTACAAATAATCTTCCGCATCCAATAGTCAGGCTGGAGAATGCATTTGACGAAGCAAAGATCCGCATAAGCGATAAGCTGACTGCGGAAGACCAAGTCCAAGGCATACTAAAAAAATTGAAATCAATAATCCCTATAAAACAGGAAAATAAATATCTACAGATACACCTGTCTGAAAAATATGCCAAGAAATATTTCAGGACTATACATAATTATGGAAAAGTCACGAAAGAGAATTGGCTGAGCGATGGATGCTATTCTTGTGCGATTGAGATACCTGCAGGGATATATTTAGATTTAGTGGAAGATTTAAGCAAAAAAACACATGGAGGAGTAGAGATAAAAGTAGTGTCTGAAAAAGACAAGAGGTTCTATCAATGAAATCCATAATGATAATTCATGATGAAGACTATGATAAAAATTTCATAATGATGTCGATGGATAGAATATTGATGGCAAAAAAATAACAAGAAAATTACGATTAAGGTGATAAAAAATGGGAGTATTAGTAAAAGACAAAACAATTGTAGTGCCTGGTGAAGTTCTAGCAGATGATCTAGGATTCATTCCAGGACATGGAACATATAGACAGAACCAGAAGATTCTGGCATCAAGGCTCGGCCTTGCGAATATAGAGGGAAAAGTCATAAAGACAATACCTCTGGCAGGAAGATATCTTCCGAAAAGAAATGACGTAGTGATAGGGAGAGTTATGGATATACTCGTCTCCGGTTGGAGAGTAGATATAAATAGCCCATACACGGCAGTCCTGTCAAGCAAAGAGACGCCGGAATTCATAGAGAGAAATGAAGACTTGACAAGATATTTCGATCTTGATGACCATGTCGTCGGAAAGATAACAAATGTGACGAGCCAAAACCTTGTGGACTTGACAGTAAGGGACCAAGGATTAAGGAAGATAAGAGGTGGCAGAATAATCGAGGTAAACACCCATAAAGTTCCTAGGATAATAGGAAAGAAGGGTTCAATGGTGACGATGATCAAGCAGGCAACGAACTGCAGGATAATCGTTGGACAGAACGGATGGATATGGGTAGATGGAGAGCCAGACAAGGAGAATATCGCTGTGAACGCGATAAGAAAAATAGAGGATGAAAGTCATCTATCAGGATTGACAGAAAGGATAAAAGAATTCCTAGAAAAAGAGACAGGTACAAAGATTGAAGTTGAAGATAAAGGTGATTATAATGGTTTACAGTAAAAGAATAGATGGAAGAGGCATGGATGAGTTAAGACCGATAGAGGCAAAAGCAGGCGTAATAAAGAATGCTGACGGTTCAGCATACTTCAGGATGGGCAAGACTATTGCATACGCTGCAGTATATGGTCCGAGAGAGATGTTCCCAAAATTCCAGCAGGACCCGAAGAAGGGCGTCTTGAGATGCAATTATAACATGATGCCATTCTCAGGGGCGGGAGAGAGAGTTAGGCCTGGCCCATCAAGGAGAAGCAAAGAGATATCAATGGTCACAGAAAAGGCATTGCTGCCTGTTGTCGACTTGAATGATTATCCGAATGCAGTAGTAGATGTATTCATTGAACTGTCACAGACAGATGCGGGCTCAAGATGCTGTGGGATAAATGCTGCAGCAATAGCGCTTGCTGACGCAGGCATACCGATGAAGGATATAATTGCAGCAGTAGCAGTCGGCCGCGCAGACGGGACAGTGATTGTCGATTTGAACTACGAAGAAGAACATCTTCATGAGTTCGTAGAAGTGGAATCAAAAGAAGTCGCTGATATCCCTGTAGCAATGATTCCAAGCACTAATGAAGTTACATTATTGCAGATGGATGGTATAATACCTAAAGAGGACCTGTTGCTGGCAGTGAATAAAGCAAAAGATGCGATACAGAAGATTTCAGAGATACAGAGGAATGCTCTGAAGGACAAATATGGCGGTTCAGGGGCATTTGAAAACTCTGACAACCATAATGAGGAATGATTAAAATGGATTATGATACAAAAAAACATATAATTGATTGCCTAGAAAAAGGCGTGAGATATGACGGAAGGAAAAAAGACCAGCTTAGGGAGATTGAGATAAAGACAGGGGTCATAGAGACAGCAGAAGGTTCAGCATATGTAAGATGCGGGAATACAGAAGTGATTGCTGGAGTTAAGATGACTGTAGAGAAGCCATTTCCAGACACTCCGGAAGAAGGGATATTGATGGTCGGTGCAGAGCTTTATCCGTTGAGCAGCTCAAAATATGAATCTGGGCCTCCAGACAGTAAATCAATAGAGGTCGCAAGAGTCATAGACAGGGGGATTAGGGAGAGCAAAAGTCTCGATAACAAGAGATTATGTGTCACTGCAGGAGAGAAGGTTTGGACAATAAATGTCGATATCGCTCCGTTGAATGATGATGGAAACCTTATTGATGTAGGTTCGATGGCAGCGGTTGCGGCGGTGCTCAATGCAAAATTCCCTAAATATGAGGATGGCAAAGTTGATTACAAAGTCAAGACTACAGAAAACATACCCTTCAATAAATTGCCTGTGGCAATAACAATATTGAAGCTTGGAAACCATTATCTTGTGGACCCTACAGATTTAGAGCAGGATGCTGCAGATGCAAGATTGACCGTGACTTCTTTAGGAGATGGCGGTCTTTGTGCCATGCAAAAAGGCGGAGACAGTCCATTAAGCATCGATGATATCGATAAGATGATAAGTTTGGCAGTCACAAAAGCCGATGAAATAAGAAAACTTATAAAGAACTCTTAAATCCAGGTGATAACATGGTAGAGCTAAAACTTGACCCGGAAAAACTCACGAAATATGAGCGTGCAAGAGTAATAGGCGCAAGATCTATGCAGATAAGCATGGGTGCTCCATTGCTGCTTAAGTTAACACCGAAAAGGCTTGAAGAATTGAAGTATGACCCCTTAGAGATTGCAAAATTGGAGTTCGAAGAGGGAGTTCTGCCAATAAACATCAAAAGGATGGAAGAATAAATTTTTTATTTAGATTTTTTTAAGTTTCATTTTGAAACTTTGACATTCTAATTGTGTAGTTGTGATAAAATATTAAATACTTGATGTGGGAATGAGCCAGTAATTACAGTAATTTGTTGAGGGGTGGAAACATGTTTAAACAGTTAGTGTATGGGCTTTTTCTTGTTGTTCTTGTAACATTTTCTGTTTTTGTGTTTGCAGAGAATATTACTGGCGATGAAATAGACAATTCTTCTATGATTAATTATACTAATGATTCTGTTTCAGAGTTACCGTATACTTCTGAGGATGATTCTCTAATTAATACTATTTTAAGTATGACATTGGATAAGATGTCATTTACTAAAGGAGAGATAATGCCTGTCAGTGTAAGATTAACCACTGAAGACAATATTTCTATATCTAATGAAGATATATATTTCTTTTTGGATGAAATTTCTATTGGTGATTCTCCAACAAATAGTGAAGGTGTTGCTACAGCATATTTTGATACTTCAACAATTACTCCTGGTCAATACATAGTGTCTGCTGATTATTATGGGTTGGGGTTATATGATTTGAGTAATGATTATGAACAAATAATAATAGATGGTAATGATTCGGCTCCTGCTATTGAAGAAATTTTGCCAGTAGAGGAAATTGTTATTGATGAAGAGATTTTGCCTGCAGAAGAAGACAATATATTTTCAAATATTGAAAATATTCCCTCAGAAAAAATATTAAGTCAAGATCAACTATTGTCAGAAAGAATTACGCCTAGCGAGGAATGTATTAACGAACAGTATTTTGAAGAAACACCTGTAATAGGCGTATGTGTAGAAAGTCGGACTATTTGTGTAAATGAATCAACAAACGAAACTTGTGAAACAGCAAATACCCCATATGAATGTATAACGGGGGTTGAAAAAGTAGCAAAAACACGAGAGAAATGTACTGCTAAAGAATATGTATTCGATAATAAGATAAAATTTTCTATCGAAGGTTATTCGTGCAGTATTGGGAAAGATGCATCCTATAAAATCATGATTTGTGATAGCATATATGATGGTAACGGTGATGGGATATGTTCCTCTGGTGAAAGTTGTATGAAATTTGTTATTGTTGATGAAGAATTTGTGCAATACGAAAAAAACTCTAGAGACACATTTGTTAAAGAGGATGCGAGTTATTTTACTAATAGAATATACTCGGAGGTGTTAGAATGAGAAAAATATATCTAACCCTATTGTTATGTATGGTTTTTGTATTATCCGCTGAATATGTTCTGTCAGTAAGCTATGGTGTAAATTGTACTAGTTGCAATATTCCTTATGGAGACACGACTCCGCCGTTTGAAACTGACGATACCACACCCACATTCAAATTTATAACAGGTACAAATATGAGCTGTAGAATAGGTGATACAAATACGACACACACATTAATGGGTGCATCCAGAGACTGTAATTCTGGGCAGAACGTAACATCACATACATGCACATTAACTGCTCAAGATGCATTGGTAAATTATAATAGTTCAGTGTATATCAATTGCCTAAACGGTGTTGACTCGACAAATAATACCGAACAATTATACATGTTAATATCTGATCTTGAAATACTTAATGACACCGAAGCAATACAACAAGGTATAGAAAATAGTGTTGTTTGGCCAGGAGCAGTAGTGTATACCAATCAAAAAGTGTATTTAAGAAGTTTGAACAATACTGTGGTAATCGCTACAGTTGACAAAGTAGTTGTTTATGGCAATCAACGATGGTTAATAAACCATGTTGGGCCGACCGAGAATAAGCTCGGGCTTTTTAATATGTCGCCAGTTATTTATTCGCTTGACATGAAAAATGTAGACATAAAAGCAATACGTGCCAATGTTACAGTATTGATAAACAATACGGTAAACCAATAATAAGGGGGCAATAAATGATTTCAAAATTATTGGTTTTCGGAATAGTAAGCTTCTTTTTGATAGGTATAGTGTGTGCAGATGAATTTAAGCCATACTTACACGACCCAACTGTAAAAGCTGCTCCAGAAATGAGATTGACTGGGCATTATTCTACAAATTTATTTCCCGGGTCAGCAACATATACTTACTCCATTGATGTTCCAAAAGGAACAAATAACCTGGCACCTATTATAACTATTTATTATAATAGTCAATCAGTAAAATCCCGGCCAGGAATATTGGGTGCGGGATGGAGTTTAAGTCAAGACATGATTTATAGAGATATAAATTATACTCCATCTAATTCATCAGATGATAAATTTGTAATGATACTAAACGATAAGAGCTACAATCTAATACTTCTGAATGGAACGTATCATACAGAAATCGAAGAATGGATAAAAATAGAGAACACGACTGATTACTGGATTGTCACAACAAAAGATGGAACAACGTATCGATTCGGATACAATCAAGATTCAAAATTATTATCAAATACTGGAAAAACTTATTCACTAAAATGGTATGTTGATTTAATAACTGATACACACAACAATAATATTTTCTATTCATACAACCAAAATCCCTATCTTGAAGATTCTGGGGCGGTATACTTATCAAAAATAGAATACAATAACGACAAAAAACGTGTAATAACATTCTCATATGAAAACAGTATACGCCCAGACAGAAGAACAGTATACTATCAAGGAAACCTATTGGAAGAATCCAGAAGATTAACAGACATATCAATAACTGTCAATAATAACCTAACAAAAAGACACAATTTATCTTATGTTACAATTAATCCAGCATTATA
>CAZQDS010000029.1:0-10884 GCA_964591655.1 uncultured Methanosarcinales archaeon | reverse complement strand
GCAGGGATAAAGCAACGATATACAAGAACTTGGCATTATACCAGGATGGAGGGATATTGTTTGACATAGACTCATTATCATCATTAGTCAATTCAACAAAGACTAAATCAGACTTGATGATAGTCACAGACATGGGGATAGCAAACTTTGAAGAGACGATGAACTATCTGAAGACGATAGAGAAAGCGAACAGGATAAGCATACTATGGATAGACCCTTCTGCAATAGATGTCTCTAAATTACGCTCAGAAAATTTCAACATATACAAGATAAGGAATAATAATGACATACCGAAGATAATGATTGGGGAGTGTGATAAGAATGGATGACGCGACAGCAAAAAAATTCTATGGGATGTACGATAAAGAGGATTATGCGCCTGATACAAACTATAAACCTGACATAAACACCACACCACAGATAGAGGTGGACAAGAGGCAATATTCGAAATCAACAGCAAAAAAGACCACTACGAACAATAATGCGAATCCGATAATTCCTAACAATTTCCCAAATATCCCTCCGAACCTTAATCCTACAAAGATCTCTGGTCGGAAATTGACTATAAAAGAATTGATCAAGGACTTGATATATTACAACAAGGACGACCCATTAGACATGGGCAATTATGCTGATGCAGCAGCAGCAGGAGCATTCATCTCAGAGAAATATGCAAAAGGTCCATTAGAGAAAATCATAGTAGTCGCGGGCGTGACACTCGCAGGCGTAAAAGCAAAAGAATATCTATATGAGAATTATGTGGAGAAGTGAGATGGTTTTTAATTAAATTTATATATTTAAGAAAATATGATGTTTTGATATGAAACTAAAGGAACATTATGGTCTTATTGCGGTTTTAATAATTCTTTTATACTATCTAGGACATGTTGTATTACAGTTTCTTAAATATCGCACAATGGGTTTGGTTGTAAGCTATGGAAATTTATATTATTTATTTGTATTATTTTTATTATTTGCAATTTTGAGTATTTTTATAGCATTCAGATTCAATTGGATAGTGACTGCTCTTCCGTTTCTATGGCTTTTAGCTTCTCCTTTTTATAATCCAACAAATCCGTCAGATAAGATGGGATATCTATTTCAATTTTTTACGCCGTTATTCCAAGGCACATTTATGTTTCTCACATTTGTTTCTGTATTATTATATTCCATAATTATATGCTATTTAATATTATTGAACACGAGAGAAATCAGCAAAAGAACGGATTATTATTTTGCTGCGATTATAATTCTTCTTCCAATAGCTCAAAAAATAATATTCGAACTTTTTTATTAAGAAAATCTTATGAGCCTGCGAGGATTTTCTATCTCTTTATTTTAATTTTACAACATCAGATACAACGTATATTGGGTATGTTTCATCTCGCGTATATGCCTTAAATGAATTTGACAATATCTCTGACAATATATCCTTTGCGGCATAATCAATTGTTTTTCCAGAACGCTTCATCAACTCTAGACCCACATACGGTTTTTTGTAATATGTCATTTGACCTAATGTGATTACATTATTATCTCTTAACCATATACTATTTATCTCATTGAACTGGAACCCGCGCATTTGGCGCGAATCAGAAAAACCTTCTGTCTTGAATAGTGCGTCATGATCATAAATTGAAATTATCGGATATCCTCCTTTAATTAATTCCATAATAATGCTTGGTAGAATTTTTGAATGATTATTATTTTCATCTATAGCAACTCTTGCACGTGCATATTCTGTGTCTAATAATTTATCGAACTCAGGCTCAGAATTTTTCTTCATCTTGTATAATTCAATTTTTCCACTCATGAAATCACCCTTTGAACTATTTTATAGTAGTAATATAAAAAGTTTACTAAAAGAATCTTATGAGCCTGCGAGGATTCTTTTAGTGTATTGTGCGGCGCAGGCGAGATATTCGCAGCAGTTCCCATGTACCTGAAGTTTTTCGCCTTGAAGGGTTCGAACTCGCATGGTATTTGGGATACCACCTAGTCTTGAGCTAAGCGTCAAACCGAGCTAGACTTCTGCGCCTTTGCACATGTCAGAAATGAGAATTTCTGAGCATAATCAAAAACTGTAAGTCACACTCATGACACAGTTTTTGATAAAATTTATATATTTGGTAATTATTACACTATTGTTTGGGATACCGCCTAGTCTTTAGCTAGGTTTCTTTTTTTTAGAACAACAATTTTTATAATGCTTTTTTAATAAATTCTGAAAATATTTCGATAACTTCGAAAAACCTTCGAGAAGATAATATGAGCCTGCGAGGATTTTACTTAGCTTTTCTAGAGAACACAAAGAAACAAAGTTTCTTGTGCGCAAAGACATAGTCTTTTGCGAACCTAGGAAAAGAAATTAGTATAGGGAAACAACTTGAGAGTGTTGTCACTGTAAAACAAAACTTTTTATAACTGGCAGTTTTTCTTAAAATATGGATAAATTGGACAGGTTGCTAGAGGAAATTCGAATATCTTCTATTGACACAACAATATTGGCGTGTGTTTTTGCTATAGTTGGCTTGTATTACTCAATTATGCAGAACATTGATGCGATAATAAAGTTAAATCAGGGTTTAGGATTAGCATTAATATTCTTTTCGTTTCCAGTCATCGCTATGTTTATAGGCATATGGATATATATCTTAGGAATGTTTAAAGAGGGTCAAGAGCGATTCAATTCTAAGATTACTTTTGCCTCACTGGTAGTATCTGTAGTATTTTATATTTTTTTAGTCTATGGATTATCTTGGGTTTACACCTGGATGTATCCAGATTCACAAGAAACAAGAAAATATTTCCAGTTATTAAGTTGGTTGGTTTTCTTTTTAGGAGTAATATTTTATTGGAACATAAAAATGTATTTTGATAAGAAATTCAAAAGCAAGTTTCCAATACTAAGTAAATAGTTTTAAAGTATCATTTCTTTCATTCAATGTAGAATCTTAATACTCTAAGATGAAGCAATTAATTTACAATTAACGACAGAATAATCTCTTATTTCAAAAATATATGAAGTAACGCCAGATACTCCTATAGGCATGGTGATTGTTCTGTTTGTGTAATGGAGTATAGGACTAATCCCAAAAGTGTTATATCCTAATATTTGGCCATTATCATCGACAACTTGTTTAGAATAAGTTAATGCTTGACGAGAGATTTTAGCGTAATCTTTATAACAATATTCTCCTCCTTGTCCACGCATATAGTAATAATTAATATTTTCACCTTCTAAGTTTCCAATAGTGAAATCGTTTAATGTTATTGGTCTACAAGGCGTTATTTCTATAACAGTTCCATCTCGCCAAGTATTCCACCCCGCGGGTATTAAATTGTTCGAGTAACTATACCCTTCCGGCCAGCCTTCATGTAAAGCCAATTCTGTAGGTATTTCTATATCAATAAACTGTTTACATTCATTGGAGCTATTAGAAACTGGTTCACAACCAGTAACAATCAAAATTAGCGCAAACAAGGCAATTATCTTTATCATCTAAATTATTTATTAAATATTCTATTTAAATTTTATTATTTTATGTTTTTTTATTTTTTTTCAATTTTATAATAAGAAACTGATTTCGCAAGAGTTCGCACTTTTTCTCACTGGACATTCTCGCGCAGGGTTTATTAAGCACGAGATATTATTCTTGAGTATGAATTTGGAAATCGATGAAGATATTGCATATTTGATAGGTGTTTTGCAGTCTGATGGGTGCATTTACAGGTTTTATGATAAGAAAAAAAATCGTGAGCATATAAGATTAAATCTTACAGTTGCAGAGAAATCTTTGCCTATGTCTAAAAAATTTCAAGAGATACTTCTGAAAAAACTCAACACACGCGTAAATATTCGCAAGAAACTGAATTATGATTCATATATTATACAAACCTCCATCAATAAAACAGCGTCATTATTTATTGAATGGAAAAAAGATGAATTAGATAATGCTATTAGTGAGCGAATTGAATTATTTGGTGCCTATCTTGCCGGATTAATAGATGGAGACGGTCATGTTAAAATAAAGAATAATCACGATAGGATTGTTTCACAATGTGTTATACGAATAGCAGAGGATCGACCATTACTTCATTTACAATATTTATTGAATAAATTTTTCATGTGCAATTCACATTTTGTTTTTGATAATAGAAGTAATTGTGTTGAAACATGTTTTTACATTTCAAAGAAGAATATTAAACCATTCTATAAGTATGTCTATCCAAATATGGTGATACCACACAAAATAAATCGATTAGATGTTTTCTTAAAATTAAATCGGGTGCGGCAGGATTCGAACCCGCGACCTACTGGTCCGAAGCCAGTCGCTCTATCCAAGCTGAGCCACGCACCCAATACTAACTATAGTTATGACCTAATTTAAAAAACTTTAGAAATTTATGCTTTAATAAGTACGATCTCTATTGTCGATACCCGTACATCTCTGCCTTCCTTGTTCTTGAAGTCTTCAGAATCGATCTTTATATCTTTAACGACTATCTGGTCTTTCAAGAATCTCTTTGTAGTGACCTCGACGATATCTACTGCCTTGCTTATGAATTTCCCTCTTGCCTTAAGAAATACTTCATCTGCTCCTTTTGTCGTGAACTGCATGACTAAGCTTGTCACATAATTCATGAATGGTTTTGTCCCAACGAAGACTTGGTTATCCTTGTCCATGGTTCCACCTACATCCCTTTCTTCTTCAATCTAGTCACGTAACCTGCTATTACGTTTCTCATCTTCTTAGAGCTGATATTAAGCTTGGAATCAAGAACCCTCTTGTTCTCGTTGAAATCTGTGGTGAAAGCCTCAGAATCCTTATTAACAATATCTTCAGTCGTTCTCTTGATTAACTGTGTTTTAATCCTTCCCATAATTTGAAGGAATAAAAGACCATTTATAAATGTTTTCCTTATATTCTCCTCTAAGGTTTTCGGCATATGCTCCAATACATTTATAAACATTATTTGACTACAAAATATCATGGCTAACGAATCATTGATATCGAATTCTGATGTAAGCAATGCAGTCTCGATGATCAACCCCATAATATTGAGCATAATAAATGCAGTAATCATACTCCTGATAGGGTTCGTTTTCGGAAAGATAACCCAGAAGCTCTCTTTCAGGATATTCGAAATGGTGGAATTGGATAAGATAACAAGAAAAAGCTTGAAGATAAAGAACTTGAGCAAGATATTATCAAGCATATTAGGATACATAATCTATCTTATAGCCATAATAATCGCATTGAACAGGTTGCATATAGCGACGACAATAATAAATACCGTAATAATACTATTGATAGTTGTGATGGTGGTGTTTGTGGTATTCGGGGCGAATGACATATTCGCGAATTTCTTTGCAGGATTATCATTCAGGATGAAGAAGAACATCTCAGTAGGTGATGAGATAAAGATAAAGGACCAGAAGAGGACAATACAAGGGAAAGTCGAAAAGATAAACCTGCTGGATATCCGCATAGATTCAGGTAAAGAAGAATTAGTGATAATACCAAACACATTATTATCGAGAAGCATAGTCACAAAGACCAGAAAGAATTGACCTATTGATTGAATTTCTCAAGCATGCTGCTTATGTTCCATATCTGTGTCCTTATGAAAGGCTGTATGTTGAGATCTTCAGACACTTCATCAAGGATATGGAGACACTTGCTCACTTTGAGGCTGACTTCACATTCTTCATTGAGATTTGTAAGAATCACATCAAGCTTTGCCTTTATGTTCTTAGGGACAGATTCATCCTCTTTCAAGGCATTAACTGCCGTTAATATCTCATTGATGTTTTCCTGTAGCTTTACTTTGCTTATTGTCATTTTTCTCTATTTCCTTCAACACTTCCTGTTGCAATGATTCTGCTTTCTCGCGCATCTTATCCTCTTGTTTCTCCAATGTGCCGATGCGGATCTTCAACATCTCATGCTTTTCCTGCAAGTCCTTCTTCAACTGTCCTTTATCTGTCTTGACCATTATATTGCCAATAATCTTATAGCTAGAATCGGTCTTCTCAAGTTCAGACAATGCAGACTCTATCTCAGTCTCCTGTATCTGGAATTGCTGCCTCTGCACTGAAAGGCTCTGCATATTCTGCTGTATCATCTGTATCTGGTTTATCTTCTCTTGTGTCTCTTTCATTTTACTGCCTTCGACTTCTCCCAGACAATCAACACCTTGGCTATGGTGTTCATGACGGTCTTCAATGCCGTAGCATCCTGTGCATTCATCTCAATAAAAAGTTTATCATCCTTCTTCCTGTAAGAGAATGATGACCTGCCAAGATCTTTTTCCTCAACACTAAGAAGTCTCTCTAAAACATCAATATCCTTGTCGATTATTAAACTTGAATTATACATTTTTTTTATTAAAAATTTTATTTTTAATCCCAAAAATGCCTTGCATTTTTACTATCTTGCTTTAACCTTTGTCCCTGATGTCCTTGGCTTGAAAATGAGTCTAGAACCACAATAGGGGCATCTGACCTTTTTCTTTATGTATGTGTCAGCAACTGTCTTGCTGCAAGAAAAGCATTTGTAATCAACCATTTTATACCTCTTATTCCAAAGACTTTATCGCCTGAGGCTTTGAAACAGTATATGCTCTTGAAGTGAATTTCGCATTGCAATTGCTGCATTGCCATATCCCTAATGATGTCCTCTTGACTTTGGCATATCCGCATTTAGGGCATTTATGTTTCCTTCTCTGGTCGACTTCTATCAATGCGACCTTGACCCTATTCCTTCGTCCATACCTTGTCCCATAACGTCCTATTGCCTTGCTATGCTTTGCTGTTTCAGCCATTTTATACCTCAAAAGATTATAAAAGGAAAAATAAGTTCTTTATAAAGTTATTTGTTGGATACGAATAATTCGGGATGATCAATTCCATAAATTATTTAAACTTAGTAAGGCTCGCCTTTTAAGGGCAGATATTTAATATCATCACCGTCTAAGAATAACGCCCGTGCCGTGAGGGAAAATGAAAAAAAAGTTTAATGGTGGAAAGAAAAAACAGGATTCCATAACACTAAAATATGAAAAAAGATTCGTAAGATGGATAGTCCCAAAATTGCCTTCTTGGATAAGAAGCCATCACCTGACTTTAAGCACGATTTTATGGAGCATACTGATAATATTATCGGGATACATGTCTACAACGAACATCAATTGGCTCTGGCTCAGTTCATTCGCGATCGTCATGCATATATTCACCGATGCCGTCGACGGTTCATTAGGGAAATATCGGAAGGAGGGACTTATTAAATGGGGATATTATATGGATCATTTCCTCGACTATGTATTCTTATGCAGCGTCCTTATAGGGTATTCATTTTCAGTGTCTGAACATTTCAAGTACATGCTGTTCTTCATCCTGTCTATATTCGGCGCTTATATGATAAACACATACCTCACATACCCTCTCACTAACACATTCGTCAATTCATACCTTCACATAGGGCCGACCGAGATAAAGATTCTTTTCATCATAATAAACACTCTACTGATAATTTTCGGCAGAACATATATGGTTACGGCAGTCCCTTACGTCTTAATACTGTCTTTCTTAGGGATATGTTTTGTAGTCTACAAAACCTCTAGAGAATTGTGGCGCATGGATAAAAAGAATAATGTGGATAAATAATTGGGGTTGCGAGGATTTTCCTGAGCCTTTTTAGAAAAAGCCTCGGGAAAAATAAAGGTTGCCTATGGCAACAAATTATGGGGTTGCGAGGATTTGAACCCCGATCACATGGCCCCGAACCATGTATTCTAGCCAAGTTATACTACAACCCCAAATTTTTTAATATTACTCTGGGGCTGCGACGATTTGAACGCCGATCGCGCGGACCCCATCCGCGAAGGATACCAAGTTACCCCACAGCCCCGTCAAACTGCGCTGCTAACGTGATTGTTCTTGTGGATTCTTATTATGTGCTCTGCATATGATTCCATCTTCGCTTCATGGCTTACGATTATCAATTGCTTGACTTTCAATGCGTCAAGGACATCCCTCATCCTGTCAAGCTGTTCAGAGCTGAACCCATCAGTAGGCTCGTCAAGTATTATCATGTCCTTTGTCTTTATGTTATTGATGAAATCATTTATGACCTTGTTCAATGCAAGCCTGTACGCCAATGCGACTGCGGTCTTCTCTCCACCGGAAAGGTTATCTATTGAAGTGTCGTAATTGTTCTGCCTGATCGCCGGCGCGAAATCCTCATCGATGCTGACATCCAACTCCTGGTCCTGCACAATTATTGAGAACCATTCCTTGAACAATTCATTGAATTCTCTATGTATGGTGTGCATGATGTTCTTCTCTATAATCCCTGTCAGGTTTATGAAATAATCTGTTATCCAATGGTTCAAGTCAGTCATGAAATTGATCTTCTCATTGAGCGTTATGTTTATAGAAATATCCTCTTCGATCTTCTTTATCTCTTTATCCAATAATTCTATATCCTTGTTTATCAATGACTTGTTTATCTCTAGATCCTTTAGCTTATTGCTTATCTCTTCCTTCTCCTTATTTTTCAGCTTGAAATCATTCTCGACGCTTGAATACTTCTCCAGTTCAGAACTTTTAGATTCAAAATCATCCCTTATGGTTTGCATCTCCGCAACATGATTGCTCAATTGTTCCTGCAATTGTATCTTCTCTTTTCTCTTGTTCTCCAGGCTTTCCTGTATATGCTTCCTCACTCCGATATTGCTCAATATCTTCCTGCTCTTGCTTATTATCTCCATGAGCTTGTTTATGTCCAATGCATCGACCTTCTCCTTCTTCTTCAACAATTCATCAATCTCCCTCTGCAATTGTTCCCTGCGCTCCTTCAGCTGCGCAACATTCTCCATCTTCACTTCAAGGCTCTTAAGCTCTATCTCGTCGTCATGCAACCTATCAATGTCGTTCTTCAGTCTTGAAACATCTGCCTCTAGCTGTTTTTTCTTTTCCTCAAACTCTTTTATCTTCTTATCGTTAGCGAATATGTTGATGTTCTCCCTGTCTGTGATGCGTATCTTATGGTTGAAGTCCACATCCTGCATGCACGTCGGGCAGACGCTCAAGTCCTTGAGATTGTCCAATATCTTCTTAGAATTCTGGTTAGTCACGCGTAAAGTGTTTATCTCTATAGATGCTTTTTCCATCGATGATCTCTTCTCATCATATTCCTTGATCTTCGATTCCATGCCTTCAATGTCCTTCTTCAGCCTATCATGCTTCATCTTCATAGACACAGAATCCTCGACGACCATATTTTTCAGGTCATTCTGCTTGCTTTCAAGCCTTTCCTTTATTGTCTCTTTCGCGGCATTTATCTTCGTCAGCTTGTCCTCTGAATCCTTCAGTGATTCCCTCAACGAATCCTCTTCCTGGTCTATGGTTCCTAATTCATTGAGCTTGTTCTCATACTCTCTCGTCCTGTAATCGATCATGTTGAGATCTTTTTCCATCCTTAAGCCATTCTCTTTCTTGTTCTTTAAATCAGTCGCCAGGACAGCCAAGTCTTTTCTCAAGACATTCACTTTATCGATTATGTCCTGTATCGATTTTATCTCAGAGTCCTTCTCTTCGAATAATCTTCTCGTTTCAGAGATTGTATCTTTTGTTTCATCCAATGATCCTCTCTTCTTATCTGACGCATCCCTCTTTTCTGAGAGCACGGATTTCAACTCATCGACATTCAATAATTTGCCCTCGAGGATCTTCTTCGTCGTACGCAACTCTTTAGCGTACATCAATGCATTCTCTCTCACCCTCTTGTACTTGTCGATATTGAATATCTTCCTAAGGATATCCAGCCTGTCCTCTCTCGACTCGAACAGTATGTTCTTCATCTCCTCTTGCGGCGTATAGACCGTATAACGGTATATCAACGAAGTGTTCTTATTGAGCAAGTCCTCAGGATAACCGAACATCTCAAGGATTTTAGACTTCAATTCTACAGGAGTTAGCTCCGTCTTTACATTGTCGATTATTATGTAGCCGGGATCCTGTGTAACGGAATCCTTCTTCCTCTTCAACCTACGCACTATCTTCACATTCCTGCTGTTTATGTCGAATTCCAGCTCTACGCCGCCCTCATTCCTTCCATGACGCAGCAAAGTCGTTCCAGTGACGTCCCCTTTTATCAACCCGAACAGGGCGAACTCTATAGCAAGAAGTATGGTGGTCTTTCCAGAGCCTATGTCTCCTAACAATAAGCTTGCACCCTCTGGAAACTCTATCGTTTGAGAATTATACGACCTGATATTGTTCAACCTTATGGACTTTAAGAGCATATAAATTGGATTATTTGAATGTTTAAATGTTTATTGGTGATAAAGAAATATTTAAAAAAGCATAAATAATTCTGTCTTGATGGATTTAGATAAATTAGTCATGTTATGCTACGAAAGCAGGATCGTTCTGGGCAAATATGAGTATGGAAACAAGGATTCAATCACATTATCCAATAGTCTTCATATATCTAAAAAGATCCCGATAAGCAAAAGACAGCAGGATAAAATGCCTAATCTTCCCGTGGTCAATTGGAATGATACGATCATTGATGTCAGAAAAGGGTATACGTATTCAGCATCGCCATTCAAGACTACGTATAATATTGCTGGAGCGACAAGATACGATTCTTTATCTAAGATAAAATCCTATCTTAAGAAAAAAAAATTCGGTTCTCTGGCCAAGGAATTGAAGTAACCAAATACTTTTTAAAACAAAACTATTTCTCAAAGAGCAATAGCCCCGTAGTGTAGCGGCCAATCATAGGGGACTCTGGAGCTTAAAGGCAAAGAAATCCTCTGACCCCAGTTCGAATCTGGGCGGGGCTACTATCTCTTTTGTTACATTTGCGGACA
>CAZQDS010000028.1:0-11065 GCA_964591655.1 uncultured Methanosarcinales archaeon | reverse complement strand
AATGAAAATATTTCAAGTGAAAATGACAAATCAATAGTTGTTGATGTTAATGATTTCAAGCTTAAGGCAGCTGAGAGTTATGGTGCAAATTTTTTCATAAATTCAACTAGGGAGAATGTAGAAGAAAATATACGTTCTCTTCTCCCTAATGGTGCAGATGTCGTAATAGACACTACAGGTATCACATCTATCATGGAGTTGTCTTATGAGCTATCAAGTAATGCAGGACGCACGATACTCGTAGGTGTGCCTAAAGCAGGGGATAAGATAACTATAGACTCTATGCCGTTGCACTTCGGAAAATACATAACAGGATCGCATGGCGGAGACTCTGACCCTTCATATGACATTCCGAGATTGGTCGGAATGCAAAAGACCGGCGCATTGGACATTTCAGACATGGTCACTCACGTCTTTTCTTTGGATGATATAAATGATGCATTGGATATCTTAAGAAAAGGCGACGCTATACGTGTCGTCATAAAGATGTGAGAAGTTATGTGTTGTTTGATAAAAATTATGCGCACCGTCTGAATATATTGTTTGGAAAGATTATTTGAAAATTATTGGAAAAAATTGTTTGAATGTGAGGTACTGACTATGGAAAATGTCGTTGTTATCGGGAGCAATTCTTTTTCAGGAAGCCATTATGTTGACTCGCTGCTTGAAGAGGGAAAATACCATGTGATAGGATTAAGCAGGTCTTCAGAAAACAAAGGGATATTCCTACCATACAAGAGGAGGAACCTGAAGAATTTTGAATTCCATCAAATGGATATCAACAAGGATCTTGATGCGATGCTGAAACTATTCGATGAGAAGAAAGTGGAGTATATAGTGAATTTCGCATCTCAAAGCATGGTTGGAGAGAGCTGGCTTCACCCTGACCAGTGGTACAATACAAATGTCATGTCTGTAGTCAAGTTGACGAATGAACTCCGCACAAGAAATTACTTGAAGAAATATGTGCATATATCAACTCCTGAAGTTTATGGAAGCTGCTCTGGCAGGGTGAAAGAGGATGCCCCGCATAATCCTAGCACCCCGTATGCAGGCTCGAGATCTGCTGCTGACGTATTCATAATGATGCTGATCAAGCAGTATAATTTCCCTGCAGTATTCACGAGGGCAGCAAATGTCTATGGTGAGGGACAACAACTGTTCAAGATAATACCGCGGTCTGTAATATACATGAAGAAAGGAATTAAGATACCTCTTCATGGAGGCGGGTATGCACGAAGGGCATTCATACATATAAGAGACACTTGTGAGGCCACTAAATCAGTAATGGAGAATGCGAAGCCCGGAGATATATATCACATATCTACTGATGAATTGATATCTGTAAGGGATCTTGTGAAGAAGATAGCGGAGATAATGGGAGTCGATTATGAATCAGCAGTCCAGGAAGTCGAGACTAGAAGAGGGCTTGATCTTGCGTATATACTTGATTCTTCTAAGGCAAGAACAGAATTTGGGTGGGATCCTAAGATAGGCCTTGATGAAGGGATAGCAGAAGTAATATCTTGGGTGAATGATAATTGGGAGATAATAGGGAAGGAGAAGCTTGAATATGTCCATAAAGAATGAATCGGTTGAAGACTCCGCAATCAGTAGCAGATGCACTGCATGTGGGTGTGAATCAGTCGGGGTTCTCATAGATTTAGGGAAGCAACCGACAACGAACAGGTTCAACATGTCGCCATCAGGTAATGAAGGAATGTTCAAACTCTCTTTAGGTCAATGCAATAAATGTGGGATAGTTCAGCTCGTGGATAAAATACCTTCAAAAGAGCTTAAGCTTATGCATGATTGGATAAAATATAATGAACCCGAAGCCCATCTTGATGATTTCTCTGTGCACATATTAAAGCATATGCCGCCGAAATCAAAGATTCTTGGGTTGAGTTACAAGGATTCCTCTCTGATGGAAAGACTGAAGAAATATGGTCATACTGGAACAATATTGGATGTCAAGGAACATCTTGGCATTGATGTAGGAGGCACCGAAGTGATTCAGGAAAAACTCTCCGGAAGCGTATTGAAGATATTGGATGATATAGGAAAATCGGATGTCATAATAGCGCGTCATATAGCAGAGCATTTCTTCGACTTCCAAGGATTTGTCGATTCCATGAAAAAACTTCTTGATGATGATGGATTATTGATAGTTGAGGTTCCAGATTTCAGAAAATCGATGCTTGAGAGGGATTACTCTGCAATATGGGAAGAGCACATACTTTATTTTACAGAAGACACATTCAAGAACACCATGAAGGATGCAGGTTTTGATACAGCATTCTTCCATAACTACATGGCTGTATCAGAGAACTCCATCTCTGCCGTATTGAGAAAGAGAGATATAAAGAAAAATGTTCATGAAGCTCCTTTAGAAGGACTGTCGGTTAGTTGGCTCAATGATGCACTGGAGCTAGGGAGGAAGTATTCAGAAGATTTTAGGATACTAAAATCAAGGATACAAAGCTTCTTCAGATATGAGCATGGATTCCACAAAAAGATTGCCGTTTTCGGCGCAGGCCATCTTGGGATTGCGTTCGTGAACTATTTCGGCGTATCGGGATATGTGTCGGCATTTGTCGATGGGAATGAAAACAAGAGAGGGCTATACATACCAGGCATGAAAATAAAAATAATGCCTCCTGAAGAGCTGGAGAATTTTGATATTATCTTGTTCGGCATAAACCCTCAGGGTGAGGCAAGATTCTTGCAGAACAACAAGGGGTTTTTCTGCAAAAAAACAGAATTATATTCAATATTCAGCAAGAGTCCGAACAGGTTGCCAATATATGATGAGGCCCCAGATCTGGGGCTCGTCAAAAAATCAGAAGAGGTGTACTTCTATGAGAATGACCCCGATGTGGCTGTGTTTTATAGAAGACATATTGGATTCTTGAAATCAAACATTATATTCTCTAAGACAAAAAGAATAAGGATATGTGCACACAGGAATCCGCAGGATTCATTGCATGAGATGATGATACTCCTGGATTCTGACGGGTATTTGGCTCCTCATAAACACCGGAACAAGATAGAATCATTCCATGTGCTTGAAGGAGAATTGGATGTGATACTGTTT
The DNA here is from genome assembly GCA_964591655.1 of uncultured Methanosarcinales archaeon. GTDB lineage: Archaea > Nanobdellota > Nanobdellia > Woesearchaeales > UBA9642 > UBA9642. The sequence continues at coordinate 7,968 of CAZQDS010000028.1, read as the reverse complement.
GATGATTTCGGCAAGATAACGCAGAGGATATCATTAGGCCATTCGAATGATTCGCATGGGCCGTATTACCGTCTCAACAGTGAGATATTCCACATGGTCATGCCGAAGGCTCCGGGAGTTATGATACATGAGACTACGAATGGTCCGTTCATAAGGGAAAATATGGTATTTGCTGATTGGGCACCTGACGATAAGCAGGATCAAAATAAAATCAATGATTATATTGAAAAAATCAGGAATACATAAAATTAAGATATAGATGCTTAGAGGTATAAAATGAGACACGCATTGATTATAGGTGGAACGAAAGGTACTGGAAAAGTGATTGCAGAGATGTTCAGGGGCAAAGGCTTCAAGATTTCTGTATTTGGGAGAAGCGCTCCTGAAGATTCTGAAGTAAAGGACGCATTCTATAGAAAGATAGATTTATCATCATCAAAGGATATACCTTCGGCATTGAAGGATGTTTATGAAAAGAATGGTCCGATAAACTATGTAGTATTCTGTCAGAGATCGAGGGAGAAGGAGAACAACTGGGACAATGAGATACAGATAAGCCTGACATCGACAAAGAGAATAATAGAGTATATCGCTTCAAATAAGGAGATGATATCTCCTGAGGATGCATCTGTGGTTTTCATAGGATCTATAGCCAGTAAGTTGGTGATACCACAACCATTAAGCTATCACATAGCAAAATCAGGTCTAGAGACCATGGCGATCTATTATGCAGTCACTCTTGCCCATCTTGGAATGAGATTCAACGTCATCGTACCCGGGACTATAGTGAAGCCTGAGTCAAAGGCATACTATGATGACAATACGGAGTTAAAGGGAGTGTTCGAGAATAATGTGCCGGCAGGAAGGATGACCACTAGCGAGGACATTACTAATCTCGTTGAGTTTCTCTGCGATCCTAAATCCAAGATGATAACCGGCCAGAAGATTGTCATTGATGGCGGCATAAGCCTCATAGGCCAGGAGGGGTTATTGATTAAGAAATTGAACGAAAACAAATGAAAATCGATATTAATTGAAAATATTTAGCATTTGAAAGTCGACAGCAAATATGAGTCGATGGCAGATGAAAATAAGAAATAATTCAATCATTAAAAGAGGGTAATATGACTATACTTGTATTTGGCGCATCAGGATTCTTAGGGTCTGCACTCATGAGATTCTTTGATTCAGAAGGTATAGATGCAATAGGCACTTATGGCAACACCCCCAAAAAAGGACTGTTCCGTTTTGATCTCAGGGAGCCAGACATTGATGCGTTATTGAAGGAATCAAATGTTGACGTCGACACCATATCGCATGCCATAATATGCAGTGCAGTCACTAACATGGATTTGTGCAAGACGAATTGGGACGAGACTTATGAGATAAATGTGGTCGGGACGAAAAAGCTTATTTCCGCACTGTTTGAGAGGGGAATAATCCCTGTATTCATATCCACAGATTACGTCTTCGAGGGGTTGAGGGGGAACTATTCAGAGGATGATGAGAGAAAGCCTGTCCTTGCTTATGGTATGCATAAGAAAGAGATTGAGGATTTCTTTTTATCCGGTACTGCTGCTAAAGGCAGTTTAGACAGTTTAGACAGTTTAGACAGTATATATAATCAATATATAATCGCAAGAATGAGCAAGATGTACGGCCTTGATAGCTCATATAAGACATTACTTACGGGTTTCATTGAGGATCTCAGGAATGGAAAGGAACTTATCCTTGCAGATGATCAGATATTCTCTCCGACGCTGGTGGATGATGTGTGCAAAGCATTGTACTTATTGATGGAAAGGAGCGCTTCCGGAGTATTCAATGTATGCGCTTCCGAACCGATGAGCCGGTATGATATTGGAGTGATGGTCAAAGAATCCATTGACATAAAGGCTGGCAGCATAAAACCATGCAAGCTCGATGATTTGAAGGAAAAATTCAAAGATAAACGCCCTTTAGATACGAGTCTGAACAACACCAAGTTCTGCAGGACTTTTGATTTTAGTTTCACTACAATAGAAGAATCTCTCGAGATGCTAAAGAAAAAATAATAATAAAAAAGAGCTTCAGTATGATTCGAGGTCTCTTAGTATTTCTTTCTTATATTGACATTGAAGAATAGCTTGATTATGGTCTTGAATACGCCGATGATGTTCTTTATCCTGAATATATTAGTCTTGCCCTGCGGGACGCATATGTAAGGCACCTGAACATAAGTTGATTTTTTTTTCAGGAGCTTTATTAGTGCTTCAGTCTGCAACGCGAAACTATCAGTAGTTAGATGAAGCTTTCTTATTTCAGACGTCTTTGAGATTACAAAACCATTATAGTATTTTAGGTCAAGACCAAAGAGCATGTTTATCGTCTTGACGTATCCAACAGAAACCATATATCTGAGAAATCCCCTGTCTCTCTGGTTCTGTATGTATGGTATTATGAGGTCTGCCTCGCCTGTTCTTGCGAGTATATGCTCTATAGGCTCTTTATATGCATCTCCAGGAAAATACATGAAATATTTTTTCGTCGCATGCTTTATGCCTGACTTATAATTATATCCCCACCCCATGTTTGTTTTGTTATGGAATACCTTTATGTGTCTGTTCTTCTTTGCGAGCTCGTCAACAATTTGTGGAGTCTTATCGGTGCTCTTGTCGTTGAACACCAATACCTCATAATCATAGAAGTATTTTGCCGCTAATCTTGCAACTCTTGTCGCGACACTCTTGATGTATCTCTGCTCATTATATGCGGGAATCATTATGCTTATCCCGCCTTTATGTTTTGTCTTGATGGTAGTTTTATGGTTCATTTTGTCCGCATTTAAAACGGCTCATTTTGCGTGCTTTTAGTCTTTTATTTATCCGTTGTGCTTTCATAAGTCAAGTATTGCAACATCATTTATTAGTTCAGCGTATCCTTTGTTTTTCACATCTATAAAAAATGCGTTTATAGATTGCGCCAATCCTTTGTCATCCTCATTGTCTCCCAGGATTATTATCTTGTAGAAGTCTGAAGGTTTCATATTCATCTCTTTTAATGCATCATTAAGCATGTCTGGCGATGGTTTCCTTTTAGTATTTTCCTTTATATACCTTTCATCAAAATGAATGTCCTTTCTCTTTTCTGCAAATTTTTTGTCTGCGTCTGGACAATATTGCCAAGAACCGATAATTATTTTATTGTCCCGAAGATATTTGTCTATATGCATGTTTATTTCCTCAACAACGTCAACGGAGAAGTATCCTCTGGCAACGCCGCCCTGGTTTGAAATGACTGCAAAGTCGACGTCATGCTTAGTGCTAAGATATGTGAGTAGGTCAATCACTGGCTTATTGAATTTTATTTGAGACATGTAGTCCTTGTCCTTGCCTAGAAAGTCGACATCTTCTATCAAAGTGCCATCCCTATCTATGCCGACAAAGATTTTTTTCCTATCGAGCCTATTCTTGATATAATCTATTATCTCTGTAGTGCCAAGCTTTACGTCTTTGGTATATTTCATCTCACCTCCGACAGATTTTATTGCTTCACGCTCGGCTGTTATGCCGGGAGTAGTCTTATTTATGAAATCAGGCCCTTTTATATAGAAGGAAGGCTTTATTTCCATTATTATAGGTATCGCTTTCTCAAAATCTGATATCACGACATAATTGACAGATTCTAGGCTTGCGATAGAATACGCGCGAAGCTTCTCATCAAATATCGGTCTTCCAGACCCTTTTCTTGATGAAACAAACCTGTCTGATGTGACAGACGCTATGAGTATGTCGCATAATGTCTTTGCAGATTGGAAATGCTTTATGTGCCCTGGATGAAGAAGATCAAATCCCCCATGACACATGCCGACTGTCTTTCCTTTAGACTTCTCCTCTTCACACATGAGCGAAGCTTGCTTTATGGATATTATCTTATCGGAGTCAAACTCTTCAGGTTTTTCTGTCTCTATGCTCATTTTTATCCCCTGATGGGATAAGGAGCCTATTTATATTATTTACGGAAATTATACTGATTTCATGCAGAAGTACATTGATTTTATATAAAAGCATATTTCATGCGTAAGTATATCTATTTCGTCTCGATTCCTAATTGCATCCGTTTGTTTTTGATGTGTCATGATAAGTTTTAAAAATAGGAAAGAATCTACTATAACATGGTCAGAAAAAAGGCGATTGATAAGATAAAAAATCTGAATACTACCATAAACGGCTTTTCTCTTAATACGATAGGGGTTCCTGAAAGATATGCTTCCATATTCTTGATAATACTAACAACAATATTTACGTCTTCCGGCCAATTATTCATGAAGCTCGGGGCAGCAAAATTTCGCCTTGATTGGTCTATACTCATGAACTTCCATCTAATTTTAGGGATTTTTTTATATTGCCTTGGGGCGATTGTGCTCATATTTGCCTTAAAGAGGCTTAACCTGAGTTTTGCTTATCCATTCATGAGCTTAAATTTTGTGTGGGTGATGATGCTGTCAGTGTTTGTATTGGGAGAACATGTAGTAGGGCTCCATCTGATGGGAGTCTTAATCATAATAATCGGAGTGGCTATGATGAGGGACTAAATGGAAAATATATTGATGATATTAATGGTAATTTTTTCAACGATTTGCGGAGCGCTCGGATCTGTATATTTGAAAAAATCTGCAAAGAGATTCAATCTCAATGTTCTTGAGCAGATTAGGAATAAGTATCTCTATCTCGGGTTCATCTTGTTCGTTCTCGGAACAGCAAGTTATGTCTATGCGTTGACACTCGGGAGACTCTCTATAGTTTATCCACTGACAGCGTTGACTTATATCTGGGTGTCATTGATGTCTTTTTATCTGTTGAAAGAAAAATTCTCTTACCGTAAGCTTGTTGCCATAAGCATAATCATCTGCGGCATTGTGATTGTTGTGCTATGATGAGTGCTTAGAATTTACTCGACCTACAATCTCGTTCGCTCTGTAGCTGTATCATCATCTGTTTCTCTAAGATGAGTGGCCAAAAATTGTCCGAATATGTGGTGGATATCTTCGCAGACTTCATATCTATCATGCGTTATGTGGGCGCCGTAATCGCATATATCTTTCAATTTTCCACCTGTAAAACCAGTTATGCCTATAACAATTAAGCCGTTTTCCTTGGACCATTTCGCTGCATTGATTATGTTTGGGCTATTTCCAGAACTCGATATCAATATTAGTATATCATTAGGTTTGGCATGATTTATCAATTGCTGCTTGAACACATCCTCATAATGCTCGTCATTTGAGATTGCGGTGATATAGCTAATATTATCTACAAGAGACATCGCACGGAATCTCTTGAACGAAGCTTTCCAGTTCTTGTTCGCTCCTTTTGACAGGTCGCATACGTAATGTGACGCGATTGCAGCACTCCCGCCATTTCCTGCAATGAATATCATTTGGTCGTTCTTTGGAGAATTCTTCAATATTCTAAGTATTTCTGGGTCGAACGAAAAATTATCCAATGCGCTCTTAATGTGGCTTTTATAATTTTCCCAATCCATCATATACCTCTTTGATAAAATTCTTCAATCTTTCTTTCGAGACATATTTTTTGTTACCCATATAGGAGACTTTAACGCCTGCTGCACAATTGGCCAAGAAAGGTACAATATTATTATCAACGTCAGAATAGACCATCAAAGATGCCATGGTGAACAATGCATCGCCTGCTCCGACAGTGTCCTTTACAGATGATGCAAGAGCAGGAATCTTGTATGTTTTGTCATCGCATTTGAAGATGCTACCATTCTTTCCGACCGTAACAATGAATTTTTTTGCGTCAAATCTCTCTGCGAATTTTTCAACCACAAAATCAACATCTTCAAATCGCATCATCAGCGGCATCCTCATCTCTTCTTCATTCATCACTAAAAAGTCCGGTGATTTGTAGAGATTAGCATAATTATATCCCATATTTGAGCTGTTGCTCTGGACATTCAATGCCACGAATTTTGATTTTGAGGAGATGACATCCCGTATTTTGTCGTTTATGAACCCGTGACCGAAATCGCTGACTATCACCATGTCATATTTGGGCAATTCTTCTTCTAAAAATTCTATGATTTCAGAGCTTAATTCGGGCGATATAGGCGCATCGTTCATATATTCAATCTTGAATAATTTGTTATTCCTGTATGCGTCGATGTATCTTTTCTTAACTATAGTTGGAGATTTTAGTTTAGTGAATGTTTTAAGCGATATATTCTCATTCAGGTTATTTTTTATGAATTCAATTTGAGAGTTAGTATCGCCTATTAAAGTCACCAGAGTTATGTTCTTCACGAAGTCGCTTGCATGATTGGCTATAGCAAGGACTCCCCCGGCATATTTCTCTTCATACATGAAAGATGTAGATAATATCGGATCCTTCACTGCTCTCCCTTTCATATGCACGAATACATATTCATCTATGATTGTGTCCCCTATTATGAGGACTTCGACGTTCTTTGTCTTGTCCAATATCTTGCTGATCTTGTCCATGTCGAATGCTGACTTTATCTTTTCAATTGTAATATTTACTGCCATTTTATTTTCCATATTATTATCCTTGAACCTGTTATGTCTGTCGTGTCATAGAATTTTTCAAAGCTCTTCATGTTTTTTCCATCTAAAAAGAACAGCTTTGTGAATGTGGAATCGACCAACAACGGGTCTGAAATAAGCGCAGCATATGATGTCTGGTTTCCTTGCCTATCTACGTTCAAGAGCATTGCTAATGATACTGTGGCATTTGAAGACCGGTATTTTTTTGTGGTATTGTCTATTATCACTAAGTCGTAGAATGATCCTGATATCTCCTGTACTTTTCTTCCAGTCTGGTCATAGAATGAAAGTATCATCTCGCTGTTTTCTGGTTTTGTCAAATTGACAATCGCCCTATCTATCACGGTGGTTGTTTGCCCGTTATTCCCTATGGCCATATTTATTTTACATTGGACTGATCCTGAAGATTCTTGGCATCCTATCAATCCTCCTGCATAGCTAGGCCATGGTGCAATCCAGTCATTGATTTCTCTGTCGGCCTGCAATGCCTGGACTTCATAGTATATCCTTGTTGCCTCTTCACTGGAATAATTGAATCTTTCTCTTAGCAATGCTGTGCCTTCTGATAATGATTTAGGTCTCACGTTATTTATTATGTATGCCTTGTCGAAATCCCAAAGGCCGAAATGGGCCCACACCCCTGCTTTACCGACCATATCCTCAGATGTTATGAAATAGTTTTCTGGCGGGTCACAATGGCTTAACTTAACTATATCCTCGGCATTTGCGAATCCCATAGACTTTAGATAGCCTATTGCTTCAGACTTATTCATCATTATCGCTTCCTTGACCACATTTTGTGATTTCTCAGTATCCATATATTTCTCATTGATCTTTTCAAAGAAGGAATTTGAGCCACAATCAAGCATTCTTAATATCGCCACAGACTCTTTCTCGCTGTTTGTCTGCAGTATTCTGCCCAACCAATGTGCGTTCGGATGGTTTTGAGATGCGCCGTCAAGTGTTACTCTCCTGTCCGCAACATATTTGAACCAATGTCCGAAATCCCACCAAGAATTTATTATTGCGTCAGGCTTTGACTCTTCTCTTATCTTCGTCAAGGAGTCCCACCATCCTTTCGTCATCGAAGGGACGAAGCCTTTGCCTGCAGCGACACCTGATTGTATTGGCACAATAAGTATCACGCATAAGAGCAAGAATACTATTATCTTAGATAATCTTTCTTGAAGATGGATATGTTCTGATAATAACCTTGTGAAATACTGATACAAATATCCTAATGTTATCCCTAAAGCGATCCCGAATACGGGAGTTAGCAGCAGAATGAACCTTACGCCTTTTGTACTGGCGTACATCATGCCGACAAACCATATCATGAAAAGCAATGCTGGTTTTATATCTAGCTTATGGGCTTTGTTTTCATCTTTATCGAATATGAAGAG
>CAZQDS010000027.1:0-11091 GCA_964591655.1 uncultured Methanosarcinales archaeon | reverse complement strand
GTACATGATGCGATCTCAGAAGAGGATGCGAAAGATCTTGGGAAGAAATTCTTGAAAGGAGAATTCAACCTGATAGACTTGTATGAGCAGATGCAGGCAATGAAGAAGATGGGTCCTCTCACTAAAGTGATGGAATTGATACCAGGATTTTCAGGAGCAAAAATACCGAAGGAATTGCTTGAGAGCCAAGAAGTGAAGTTGGATAAATGGAAGTATGCAATGGGCTCGATGACAAAAGACGAATTGGAAGACCCTGAGATAATAGACGGCTCAAGAGTCGAAAGGATAGCAAAGGGATCAGGATTGACGACAGGAGACATAAGAGAGCTTGTAAAGCAGTACAAGCAATCGAAGAAGCTCATGAAGATGATGAAAGGCAACGACAAGAACATGGAAAAGATGATGCAACGCATGGGCCAAGGCGGGATAAAGTTCTGATGCAATAAGATGCTAAATAAATACTTCAAAGGATTGAACAAGAAAGAAGTAATATCATGGTCATTGTATGATTTCGCAAATTCTGCATATACTATTATAATAATTAGTTTTGTTTTCCCGATATATTTCAAGAACGTAATCGCAGGCAATAGTATGGGTGATTTCTATTGGGGTTTGGCTGTCAGTTTATCGATACTTGTCGGTGCAATATTATCCCCAATTATCGGCGCAATAGCAGATACTGACAATCGAAGGAAATCAAAGCTGATGCTGTTAGCGCTTATTTCAATGGTTGCAACTGCGATGCTGTTCTTCGTCGGACCGAACATGCTATTTTATGCATTTATAGTATTTGTTCTCTCAAGCATATTTTTTGAATTGGCACAATCGTTATATGATTCATTCCTTCCACAAATATCGGGAAAACAGCACGGAAAAGTCTCTAGATTGGGGTGGGGCTTAGGATTTTTAGGAGGCATTGTAATAATGCTCTTGTTATATCCGTTATATTCTCCAGGTTATGCGCAAAATGACTTCGCATATAGATTAGTGTTTCCTTTGACTGCTTTATTCTTTTTCATATTTGCACTTCCGATGTTTATAGTTTTTAAGGATGAGAAAAAAACAAAAAAACGAATTAATATAAAAAAAGCGTTTAATGATATTTTCAAGACTTTCAAAAACATAAAGAGATATAAGCGCATATGGTTATTCCTATTGGCAGTATATTTCATGAATGATGCGCTCGTAACAGTATTTTCATTCTTGCCAATCTATGCGAACAATACCTTGGGATTGACCCTTGCTCAGATAATGCCTGCATTATTTATAGTCCAATTAGTAGGATTTGTATCCACAATATTTTTGGGCGCATTAAGCGATAAGTTAGGCTCTAAAAAAATCCTTCTTGCCGCAATAATTATATGGATAATATCAATAATAATGTTGTATTTTGGCAATTCGTTATGGGTATTTTATCTTGTTGCAGTAACTGCAGGGTTTGCGATAGGCTCAAGTCAAGCAATCGCTCGTTCTTGGTTATCCAGAATGATCCCTCTTGAAAACAGGTCGCAGTTTTTCGGTTTCAACGGTTTTGCAACAAAGATTGCGGCAACAACCGGTCCATTGTTGTTCGGCATAGTGTCTGTCGCTACAGGAAACCAGCGTATTGCGTTATTATCGATAATTCTCCTATTTGCCATATCATTCGTTTTATTCTCGTTTGTCAAAGAATAATCTTTAAAAAACCATCTTCAATCCGCATATGATGAGAATCCTTTTCTTCACTGACATACATGGAAGCAATAAGCATCTGAGAGAGGTAATTGAGAAGAGCCATGATGCAGACATCATAGTCTGTCCTGGCGATCTGACTATCTTTGAGAATGGGTTGGATGAGATATTGAGAAAACTGAATTCCATAGGCAAGCCAGTCATTGTCGTGCATGGAAACCATGAGTCATCATCGAACCTTGCAGCGGTATCTATGCGTTACAAGAACATAAACTTCATACATAAATCATATCATGTTATTGGTGATGTGATATTTTTCGGATATGGTGGAGGCGGGTTCAGCGTCACAGACAGCGCGTTCGACAAGGCAGCAGACAATTTCATGAAAGAATATGATAAGATATGCAAGAGAGAAAACAAGGATCTTAGATTGATATTAGTGACTCATGCACCGCCATATGGCACTGCAATAGATGATATGGGATATGATGGGTCATGGCATGTCGGGTGCAAGAACTTCACAGAATTCATAAGGATACATCAACCATTGCTCGCTGTCTCTGGACACATACATGAGACATTCGAATTAGAGGATAAGATCGGTAAAACGTTATTGTTCAATCCAGGACCGAAAGGAAGGATTATAAATGTATAAGCACTTATGAGGATATATGGTAAGGGTAAATCTGATACATCCAAAAAAACTTGCAGACCAACATCTTGTAGCGGAATATAATGAGATATTGATGCTATTAGGATATGTTGAGAGATACCCTGATGCTGTAGGCATACCTAAAGAATATACATTAGGAAAGGGTCACATTAAATTCTTCAAGGATAAATTGAAATATTTGAAGAATAGGCACGAGCACATCAAAAAAGAGATGAAGAGCAGGAAATTCAGGACAGATGTGACAATTGATCTGAAGAAATACCCAAAAAACCTGCACAACGATTGGAAACCCAAACAGAAAGACATCATAATAATCAAGGAAAGACTGACATGGAAGATAAATAAGAAACCGAAATATTATAGGTATTATGGGAAATATGCTCCCAAGGAATTCTTTATAGAATTGCTGGAATGAACGCATCTTTTATGATAAACTATTTAAACATTCAGCAAGACTCTCTATCTCATGGACATACACTATGTGATAAAATCTGTTGAATCTTCTGAAGAGTTCAAGAGCATAGGCCCTGACCATTATCTTGTACATATATTCAGGATGATGGATGCTGACAAGTCTGAAGATTGTCAAGTAGGATATTATAATAAGAAATCTGACAAGATAATAGTTTTCGATTATGTTGAAGGAAAAATAAAGATGACGCCCCCAGAAGAGGCATTCAAAGAAAAAAATTATATTGCAGCACTAGACTTGGGCAAGGTAAAGGTTTCTATGGATGATGCATTGAACGCTGCACAAGAAGTCGTCAAGAATAATTATCCTGCACACTTGCTTGCCAAGGCGATAGTGTTGTTGCAGAAACTTCCAGAATTCGGACAGATATGGAACATAACAGTGATCACTCACACATTCCAAGTAATAAATATCAAGATCGACGCAGAGACAGGCAAGACCATAAAACACAGCATGGAGTCGTTGCTAGGATGGAAGAAAGACGAATAATCATAAGAAAATATATTTCTAAAGACCGCGCAGCAGTTGAAGATATACAATTGAGGACATACCTTTTAGGGAAGCCGCTTGATGTGAGAAATAAAAAACGGATAAATATAGACATCAAATATTACCTTGAGAAAGAGCCGGAGAGCTGTTTTGTCGCAGAGGAGAAAGGAAAAATCATAGGATACTTGCTCGGATGCTTAGATGATACGAATCATGAAGAGAAACTGTTCTCTTATATGGGAAAAGTTTATGGAAAGATGCCATTATTGCCATTCATGCATAAGTCTGACAGGAAATTCTGGAGCAATATGATACGATTCATGACAAATGCATTGCTCGGGAGATCTGAAGATAAAAAATTCATTGCTCCAAAAAAATCTGGGCACATACATATTAACCTATTGCCGCAAGCGAGAGGAAAAGGCATAGGTTCAAGATTGTTGAAGACATTCTTCAAATATGCGAAATCAAAAGGAGTCAAGATAATCCATGCCGATTCATTCCAGACAAGACTCAATCCTAATACGAATTTCTGGCTAAAGAATGGGTTTAAAGAGTATTCTAAAGTGAAGACCTTGATGTGGAAAGGATACTATCCTGAAGAAGATATACATTTAGTGTGCTACTATAGGAAATTATGATAATTGGTCTGGAAATTTTCTTTTTTGGGTTTTGTTACTTGCTCATGGTCTAGATTTTTTGTGCTTAGTTTGTTACTTTGATGTGTCAGATATTATTCTCTAAAATATACGTTTAGAAATGATGGTTTTCTTTGCTATGTTAGCAACGTTATATTGACAGACAATAGTCTTTATAAATAAGTTATGCCTTTATGTTTTCTATATTAGAGGTGTTTTAGAAATGGCAAAAATCAGTTATGAAGCAAAGACAAGCAGTCACTCATTGAACAATTTCTTCGAATCAGACAAAGAAGAAAAAGAAGAATAAAAAAATTCTTTAATTTTTTTCATTTAGTTTCTTAGATACTTTTTGACATAGCGGATAACCTCTTCATGGATTTCCTCGATTGATTTCATCCCATCAATAAGTTTTATCCGCGGTTCATTTTTTGCAATACTGAAATACCCTTTTCTTACTCTTTCATAGAATTCCCTTTCGGAAAGTTCAATCCTGTCAAGACTGGTTTTTTTCTTCAACGCTTTCCTCCGTAGAGATTCATCAACCGTAATATCAATAAAATATGTTATGTCTGGCATGATTCCATTCACAGCCATTTTGTTCAATCTCATGATGTTCTTAATGCCCAATTTTCTGCCTGCACCTTGATATGCAACCGAAGAATCAACGAACCTATCTACCAATACATGAATTCCATTCTTTAAATTAGGAATTATTAATTCCCTGACCAATTGAGATCTTGAGGCCCCAAAAAAATAAGCTTCAGCCTCAGGAAACATTTGAGTGTTATACTTATTCAACAATACTCCTCTAGCTTGTTCACCGATATCAGTCCCTCCAGGTTCTCTGCTGATCTCATGAGGAAAATTATTTTCCTTCATATAATTACTTAGCAATTCTAATTGCGTGCTTTTTCCGCTGAAGTCAATCCCTTCAAAAGTTATGAACAATGCGGGATACTCGTGTCCTCTATTCATTTTTACACCTCTATGCTCTGTTGAAGAACTCGCCCCTGTCTGCTGGGTCAGGCCTTGATCTTTCAAGCTCTAATCCTGCAAGGAACGGGTCGTTCTCGCCTAATTTCTTTGCAGCATCATAAGTCAATACTCTATAATTGATGTGCCCCCCAGGCCTCACTCTTAAGTTTGCCAAATAATTTGCTTGCTTTGGATTGCCGTGCATCCAGATGTTCGACCTCGCTGCCAATGGAAGGATGTTGATGAAGAAATCATATGCAGCATCATCACCCATCAATTCATGACTTCTCTCCATGAAATTAAACGCCTTGTCATAATATATTTCAAGCTTATCTTTCATCTCCTGTCTAAGATTGTTGAACTCCGGGATATCCATATATAATGGGAGTCCGAAACCTTTATTCATAAGAGATGCTGCTTTGTTATAGCTCGTCTCTTCACCATAATATATAGGGATATGCTGCATGAACCTGCCCCACGCCCTGTGTCTGTTGAAATCTCTCAATTCTCCAAGTGTCCCTTCAAATATTATCGTTAGATCACTTGTTGCACCGAATTGTGGAGGCAATTCTTTCTGATGATTATGTCCGTTGAATATTATCTTGCTCAATTCAGATTTCTTCTCATCAGGCATAGAATACAACTCATATAGTAATGTATTAGTATCTGTATCTGGGAACAAATTAAGCATATACTGTGCAGCCATCTTCAGTGCGGAACTATGCACATTATCAAGTATTGATATTTTCTGATTTTCAAATCCTTTGAACTTATTATTTCTTCTTGACATGTGTATATTATTATTATAGAAATCCTTTATTGCTAGCAGATTGTTCTTTAATGTATTATCTGCATCTGTGAATTCTATCAACGATGGCGCCTCTGCCCTGAATCCCATTTTTAATTCTAAATCTTTTCCAGGCGCTAGGAAAGTCTCAAGCTGTATTCCTAGATTATTATAATATTTCATTGGTGATGCCTTAAGATGAGATATCATCCTCGCCCAATCTCTTGCGCTAGTCTCTAATGCGAAACCGCTTGATTGCCCAAGCAACAGGTTGAACCTTACTGTGTCTAGAACCCTGGTGTTCAATGCGGACTTATCAGCACTGCTTTCCGGTTTGAAGAATTTTTCATAAGCTTCTGTTATCTTAGGCTTTAATACATTGAAATTCTCTAGAGCCAGTACTCCTAAACTCTCGAAATCATCATTCAATTTTTTTACAAAAGATTCTTTCTTTATATCTTCAGGGAGATATAATATAAACGGATGCATTATTACTCCGCCGAATTGTTTCTGGTATCTGGTGGATTTTTCTTGACCAGAATTGACGTAAGTATCATTGAATAGATTCATAGGAATATGCATAGGAACATTGTTGAATTGCACTGCAAATCTTGCCATGTCTGCAACAGATGCATGACCATAGTTCTTGAACGTGTTGTCTAGTTTCTCATCAGGATCGACGCCTTTCTCTCCCATCTCGACCAATATCTCGATTGTATCTCCGGGCGCTCTCGATTGTCTTGCACCAGACCATGCGATATGTGCCGCAACACGTTTTTTTGGATTAGAAAGCACTTCTGCAAGAGTAACGCCGGTATCTGTTTTTTGGTATGTGACTACTGATAAACCTAATTTGTCCTCTCCATAGAAATTCCAATCTCCATCATTGACTTTCAATGTTTTATCTGCATCAACCATTTTTTTACCCCCTTAAATGAACTCGTAATGTTATTAATATCTTATTGTTGATAATCTTGTGGCTGTGTTGTATGCCCTTTAAAGTCTTTTATGATCAATTCTAAATCTGGTGCTCTTTGTTTAATCGTTTGGCTTAAACAAATTAATAAATCATCATCTAAAAACTCATATCCTTTCATTGCGTTTGATGTCAGATACGCTTCACGCATTTTGAGCTGGTTTATCTTTTCAAGAAAAGGTTCTTCACTCACTTCATCCATCTCTATACGGTTTTGGTATATGAAACCATTATGTCTTTCTCTGCTTGGGTCATGTTGTGTAGTAAAAAGAACATATTTGTCATTATTCTTATCGTAGATTATATTGAATTCATTAATCATGCTCTTGAAATCTTTGTTCAATATATAAATTTTATTATAGTAACTATTATAGAATGGTTATAAATACGTGCTTATTCTATCTTCAATAGTTTTTCTCTGGATCTTGTCCCGGATTTAATAGAGACTTTCTTCTTCAGCAATTTCGAAAAGAATTTTACCACTTCGACATTCGCTTCATTATCCTCTGGTTTCGCATGCACATTCACACGCAATGCATTCTTCTCATCATCCCATCTGATAATTTCTGTCTTCGGAGAATTAGGCTTGACGATTATTGATAGATGATTATTGTGGATATATCTTGAGACGTCCATGGACTACTTCCCTTCTCTCCATGTGTGGGAACATTTAGTGCATTTATGGAAATGCGTCTCAGGCTCATCTCCTGCGCGCATCTGCTGTGTCCAGGAATACGCCTTGTTGTTCTTGCACTTGGGGCACTCAGCATCGACTATAGGATATGCTGATGATTCCTGCTCGACGACATCAAACTTCACTTCATCTTTCTTCTTCTCAGTCAACACGACTTTAGGGTCCTTTGCATCAATAAATCCGCAAGTGCATGCCATGACTTTCTTATCCCTATAGAGCTTGGGCCTCAGCATTGAACCGCATTTTGGACAGAACATCATCTGTATCTCCTCCTTCTCAACTGAAATAGCATCCGTTGAATGTGATGCATCTCAATCCATCAACAAACCATATCTTTATGTAACCGAGCCAGGGTATCCTGAACCATGCCTTTCCGATCAACTGATCCCTGGTTATATACCTCTCATCGAGTTTCGTATTTATTATCTGCGCCTGGTTATGGTCTCCTTTTGTCTGTATCACATCATTCTTCTCGACAACACGATGTATTATAGGATAATTCATCCCTGATTGGAAGACTATGACTTCGCCAATCTCGAGCTCTTCAAAGTTCTCTCCTTTGAGGACAATTATGTCTCCCTTGTTGAACCCGTGGCTGAAAGGATATTTCCTGAATTCTTCTTCATTTATGTTTCTCTTTGCATACCATTCGGCCTGTGTGCATTTTGATGCATTGAATGGATTGTCAGAGCAGATTGCTATGCTTGTCCACCATTCGTCAAAACTTCCATCATGCTCCATGCTTTCTGATATGACTGCGACAACAGGAAGGTTGGTGCCGAGCAATAACCCTAGTCCAGGATAGATTATGAACTTTATGAGTATGAATGCCAATATTATGTTAACTATCCAACTTGCTACTGAATCCTCTTTCCATAAGAAGTGCCATGTCTTCTTCCAGGCATCTTTCCAATTCATGATATGATTGGTAAATATACTCTTATAAATGTTATGTTTTAATTTATGATAGTTGTTGTTGCCGCATATAATTCTGGAAGCTATACAATAAGAAAAATTTATAATGCTGTTAGAATGACTGTTATCATGGCTAAATCATTGAGCAAGCATAAAGTGAAACATGCAAAAGCGACAGCAAGACATGCGAAAGCGGCACACAAGAAGGATCAAAAGAAATTCAGCAAAAGATTCTGTCCTAACTGCGGGAATGTATTGCATGGTGGGAAAGAATTATGCAGTTCATGCTCCGAACCAGATTTCAATTTCAAGGACATAAAGATAGTGCTGTGCAACTCCTGCCATTCATATTTCCATAAGAACAAGTGGACAAAACATAAGGATGTGAATACCGCAATAAATAAGACGGCAATAGACTGCATAAAGGCGAAAGTGAAAGTCAAGAGAGTCCCTAAGGAGACAAAAGAAAAGATAGATTCATACAAGGCAGGGATAAAGGAGGAATTGACCATACCAATAATCCATAAGACACGCACATTTGACATACCTGCAAAGCTAGAGATAACATTATGCACGAACTGCTCGAAGAAGGGAACACAATTCTTTGACTCGATAATACAGTTGAGGAACAGCACTGATGAGATCCTAGGGTTCGCGAGGAAAGAGGTCGCAAAGCAGCATAAGAAAGGGATATTCATAAACAAGGAAGTGCCTCTTGATAAATATTCTACAAGAGATATAGACCTTTATCTGACGAATCAGACATATGCAAAGACTCTTGCAGAGAAGATACGGAAGAATTTCGGCGGCGTGATAAAGAAGAACGCGAAACATTTCTCATTGAATTGGCAGACCACAAAGACATTGTACAGGCTGAACATACTGATACAATTGCCTAATTATTCGAAGGGCGATGTCATCAAGGAGCAGAATCATCTCTATAAGATAATATCATTAGGGGATAAGATACATGTAGAGGATCTTAAGACAAGACACAAGACGAGCCTCGCTTACAAGGATTCATACGACATACTCCATCCAGTCATATTCCAGGTCATCAAACGATATCCTGAATATGAAGTCCTCGACCCTAACACTTATTATCAGGCAAGACTGATGAATCCTGATAATACGCTCGAGATAAACCAGAAGATAAAGGTAGTGATGGACGGTAGTGAAGCATGGATGGTGTAGTTTCACAATATCATAAAGTTTTAAAAGCGAATTCTGCTCCGGTGTGCATGGTGATGCACAATGGACCCGTTCCAAAACTATCTTAAAAAATTAGAGAAGGCAAAAGACACAATAAATTTCAATGAGAAAGTCTACGAGATACTGAAAAAGCCACAGAAAATAATAGAGATAAACATACCTGTAGAGATGGATTCTGGGGCGACAAGAATATTCACGGGGTATAGGGTGCAGTATAATAATTTCCGCGGGCCATACAAGGGCGGTATAAGATACCATCATAATGTCGATATGTCAGAAGTTAAGGCGCTGGCTGCATGGATGGCGATGAAATGCGCGGTAGTAGGGATACCGATGGGCGGCGGTAAAGGCGGAGTGATAGTCAAGCCAAAAGAGCTCTCAAAGGGAGAATTGGAGAGATTGAGCCGCGGATATATGAAAGCGATGCACCCATCATTAGGTCCGTTCATGGACGTCCCGGCGCCTGATGTATACACGACACCAGAAATGATGGCATGGATGGTCGATGAATACATGAAACACACAGGACATAATCATAAGAATCTTGCAGTCATAACCGGAAAGCCGCTCGATAAGGGCGGAAGCTTAGGCAGGGACAAGAGCACAGCATTAGGAGGATACTATGTATTGCTTGATGCACTAGAAAAATATTCGATGAAGAATCCGCGCATTGCAATCCAGGGATTCGGGAATGCAGGAAGCGTGATGGCAGAACTGCTTTCAGATTATAAGGTTGTCGCGATATCAGACAGCAAAGGCGGAGTATACAATAAGGACGGACTTAACATAAAAGAGCTAGTGAAACATAAGGAGAAGACGGGCACAGTGCAGAATTTCCATGGGGCAGAGAACGTGACGAATGAGGAGTTGCTCGAGTTGGATGTCGATGTGTTGATACCTGCAGCATTAGAGAACCAGATAACGGAAGAGAATGCCGACAGGATAAAAGCGAAGCTTGTCCTTGAGCTTGCTAACGGACCGACAACCCCTGAGGCTGATGAGATCTTATTCGGAAAAGGAATCCCTGTTGTTCCAGACATATTGAGCAATGCGGGCGGCGTTACAGTAAGCTATTTCGAATGGTTGCAGAACCTTGAGAATAAGTATTGGACATTAGAAGAAGTGAACACTAAATTGGAGAAGATAATGAGAGAATCATTCGATTCAGTATACAAGACTGCAAAAAAATATTCTGTAGACTTAAGGACGGGCGCATACATCGTCGCGTTGCAAAGGATAGAGAAAGCATATGATGGGATGAAAGAGAAATAGCGAACGCTCTCATCACTCTTCAAAATCATTCAGATTGATCTGTCCTTTTCTTTTATTCTCTTTTACGACGACTTTCTCACTTTCGAATTCCTGTCCGACCTGCTTTTTCACGTCAAGAGCGACATTCTTCCCCAGCAATCTTGATAGAGTCGAGAAGTCGACTTTCTTCACATCGGAAATATCTTTTATCCCGTTCCTGAACATCGCTCTCGCCCTGACTCTTCCGATATTCTTCAATTGAAGGAGAGGGATCAATTCCTCTTTCACTCCATACTTTATCCTGAATCTTAGTCTATTGAGCTCTTTATTGATGC
>CAZQDS010000026.1:0-11208 GCA_964591655.1 uncultured Methanosarcinales archaeon | reverse complement strand
ACTCGCAAAAGGTTCGTTCATGGTGTATGGTAAGAGAACCTATATGGAGGCGAGGCTTAATGTTGCCATATGCAATTTCGACGGGAAGATAATGCCTGGTCCGATTAGCGCCGTTAGATCGCATTCTGAGAAATTTGTTGAGATAATCCCCGGCAATGACAAGTTAAGCGATGTCGCTAAAAAGGTCCAAAAAATTATTGGCGGAGAGCTTGATGAGATAATCAGGGCCCTGCCTCCAGAATGCACTCTTAAAAAATCTTGAGGGAGCGTGGAAGTGATATTTATGGATGAAAAAACAAGAAAATTGAGATCTGAATCAAAAATGCTCAAGCCAAGGATAATAATAGGAAAAAATGGTTTAAATGATGAAGTAATAAAGAACATAAAGAAACAGCTTAAGACATATGGTTTGATAAAGATCAAGATACTGAAAACATATATGGAAGACAAGGACAAGAAACAATTTGCAAAGGACTTGGCGATGAAATGTGATGCGAAACTCATCGATTTAGTGGGATTCACCATAGTATTGACAAAATAGCCTTCAGATTGATTTATATGCTTAATTCTAGCAAAAGTTTTATAAATAGTCATCTCTATAATTGAGTAAATATAGATGTTGGTATAAAAACGCCATAAAAAAACGCGTATCGTTTTAGTTGTATGGCTTAAAAAGAGGTCACATGGCTGAAAAGCAACTCACTATTGAGGAATTCGGTAAGAAACTCGGATGGGTTGAAGAGGAATTCGAGGAAAATAATGAAGTTTACGTAAAGACTAATTATCCTGAGCCATACAAGAAATATAGGCTCGTTTATGAATCCTTCAGCCTCTCCATGGAAGAGACGTATTTCTGGATCCTTGACCAATTAAAATATCAATTCTCATTCCCGAACATAGAGAAAATCACTGACATATTCTCCAGCTCTGAAAATTCCTCATTCTTCGGTCAAGCATCGCAAAGATTGGGAATACAGCAGGACAAGATACAGACAATCCTTGCAACTACTGGAAAGATGACTAAGGATCTTTTTGCTCTTGTCAGGGAATTAAGGATCATTGATGAGAGACTTGAGGCATATAATGCATGGGATAAAGATAAGAGCAAATCAGCTGATGTCACATTAAAAGAGATATTCATAAATCTCGTGGAGAATGCTGGAGGACAGATGAAGACCAGTTCTGTCTACGGGTTGGCCCAGAATCTCGGATATGCAACACTCCCGGATTGGTTCTTCAACACTAAAGTGTACAACAAATCAGACTTGGATTCTATAGTCGACAAGATACCGACGAATGCAAACCTGAAGAATGTCTTGAGAAGGAAATTGTTCGAATTCTTGGTATGGAAAGAGAAGACACACAAGGAGCTCATCAATAGAAGGAAGTTCAACCTGCACTATTTAAGGCAGCATTGGGGCATCATAAAGATGTATATGGGATGGCTTAAGCCATATCTAAGGAATGTGAAAAGGCTTACGATGAATGAGCAACAGATAATGGCCCCTGAGATAATCACTGCGTTCGAGACTGCAGCATTAGAGATAGAGTTGCTTGCATATGATAGCACAAAGACAGCAAAGGGAAAACCATCTCCATGCATAATCGTGACATTCAAATATTTCGTCAAGCCATCATTAAGCTACCAGCAACCAGAGAGCTATCAGAGAGGCGCAATACATGTCGGTAAAGTGGACATATCATTCAGGTCATACGGATGGGATGACAAGGATATCGAGACATACAAAAAGTATAGAGAAAAAGAGGAGATGGAACTTTTAGGGATCATCGATGCATCACTGAAGGCCGCGATGGATGCATTATCGGAAGATTTAGAGAAATATCTTGCTGAAGCAGGAGAGGAAGAGTTCAAGAAAAAAGAGAACGAAGAAGAGAAAAAAGATAAACGCACAGCGATACAAAGATGGTTGAACGTGAGCACGGTCGATGAGAGACAGAAGGTCGACATCCTGGAACCGTTCATGGGGGTCTTTATGGGTTTCGGGGAAATACTCGGTTCATTCCTTCCATCACAGCAAACAAAAGACCCTGTAGTGGTAAATGCCCCTGCAAAAGAGAAGTCTGGAGCAGATGCTTCTAAGAAGATGTGGCTCTTATTGAAGAATTATAAGAAAGCGCATCAGATGCTCACGTGGTAAAAAAATGGCAAAAGCAGATGACGTAATGGATATACATCCTTTGGAGAGGATGGATAGGCTTGATGAGATAAAGGAAGAGAAGAAACGATCATTGGCATCTAAAAGGAAAGAATTGGAAGAGCTTGAGATAAGGAAGAAGCAAGAGATAGAAGAGCTTGATTCCCGGAAGAAAAAAGAGTTAGAAGACCTTGAAGCGAAAAAAAAAGAGCTTGCAGAATTAGAAAAAAAGAAAGCTAAGGAAATTGAAGAGACAGACGACTTGATTGAGATGAGCTTCCAAGACTTGATGAGACACAAGCACATGATCATAGATGCCGAAGAGAAGACTTACAGAAAGACCCTCGAGGAAAGGACTGCAAATGCTCCTAGCATAATACCAAAAAATGCTGATTATGGAA
Organism: uncultured Methanosarcinales archaeon; assembly: GCA_964591655.1. Classification (GTDB taxonomy): domain Archaea; phylum Nanobdellota; class Nanobdellia; order Woesearchaeales; family UBA9642; genus UBA9642. The sequence goes on along the minus strand of CAZQDS010000026.1, from coordinate 8,651 downwards.
AATTTTTCGAAAATCTCGAGGTTCCTGACAGGCTTTATGATATAACAAACAAAGGGTTTTACAACAACTTGACTGAACTGAAGATGAAGGCGATGACAGGAGATCTCACTCCTCAAGAGGAAACTTTTGTCGAGAGATTAAGAGAGAAATTTGAGAACTTCAATCAACCAGGATACTTGAACAATAGGGACGATCATAATTATGTCCAGAGATCGATGAAATTGCTCCAGGAGATAGATGTTTCATTAGCATATAAATAGGCACCAGGATAAAAATGGTTTTCAACACTGAATACTACACGACATTGGACAGAGGATATTATAGCACTCCTGCGATGATTGATGCAAAAGAAAAAGGCATATACGCTGATTTCCCAGAACCGAAGGAGCAGATAACGAACCTTACTGCCCTAGACATAGGATCTTCAGAAGCAGACATAGGGGGAGGAACTCCATTACAAAAATTGCAGGCAGCCATAAGGGCAGGTTCTGCAAAAGTCGAATTCACATTCTTCGGATCAGGAAAATCGGGCGGGCAGCAACATACTCCAGAATCTGTCGGGAGACTTGAAAGGGAACAGATCCAAGAGATGGCCAAGTTGAATCAGGTGAAATTCTCTACACACGTGACACCTAACGGAGTGATGGGTGTTGCAGGCATGTCAAGGGAAGGTTTTGAGGAGCAGAAAAGACAGGAAGCGGTCAGGGAAATAAATAAAGCCATTGAATTTGCAGCTGATGCAAGCACGGGCGGTGCAGTGGTCTTCCATACGGGAGAATGGCAGAGGCCGTTGACCGATGTAAAAGGTAATTTCAAAGCTTTTTCTGATGAGGACAAGACTGCACCAGTGATGGTCGTCGATAGAATTACTGGAGATATACAAGGGTTCAAAAGAGACCAATCAGTGTTTGAGCCTCAATTCTTGACTGCTGCAGACTTGGAAAGAGAGAGAGGGATAAAAATAGTCGGAAGAAAAGATAAGAATGGACTCTTAGTCGAGAAAGGCGACTGGGTAGACATTGATGGGAATTCTATAAAAAAGGAATGGTTGCTTGATCCGAATAAAGCAGAGAGATTGTTCGAACGTGTACCAAAATGGAATAAAGAAAAAACAAATTTCTATGTTCAAGAAAGAAGATTTGATGATTATGTCAAAGAGGCGAAGGAACTGAAAGAAAAAGGTATAGATATAACTCCTGAAGTTCTATTCATGAAAAGCCAGATAGCAAATTCTGTTCTTGAAGCAAAAGGTGCATCATTATATCATGCACAACAATATGAAGACCTAAAGAAAGAGAGAGATGCGCTGATGGAAAATCTTGCATTCGTAGAAAAATTAGAGAAAGCGACACCTCCAGAAGAGAGATGGAAACTTATTGAAAATATACCATTAGGACGCGCACAAGGTATTGGTACAAAATATTCAGCAAGTGAACAAAAGATGCCATCAGAATTGATCAAAGATACCATCAAGGACGTCACTAATAGGATGAGACATATCCACGAAGCTTCTGCATCTTACGACGCCAGGGCACAGCAGGCACTGGAGAAGATGAATAGGGTGACGACTCTTGAGGATTATGGGTTGAAGAAGAGCACGGAGACCATTGCAGAGGCAGGAATGAATGCGATGTATTACTCCGAAAAGAACAAGAAGAAGATCCAGGAATCCATATATATCGCCCCTGAAAGTTGGTTGCCTCAGATGTATGGAAGCCATCCTGATGAGATAAGGAACCTCATAAATAAGTCAAGAGATGAGATGAAGAGAATGCTGATGCAGAAAGGATATTCCAGAGACGAGGCAGAGAGTAAGGCGAAGGAGCATATCAGGGCGACTGTCGATACAGGTCATTTCAATCAGTGGAGGAAGTATTGGCAGGCAAAGCCCGGGGAGGATCCTGAGAAGGCAGAAAAAAGGTTTGAGAAATGGTATCTTGATGAGATGGAGAAGCTTGCGAAGGAAGGTATCATCGGCCACGTCCATCTTACTGATAATTTCGGCTATGATGATGAACACTTGACGCCGGGACAGGGTAATGTTCCGATGAAGGAATTCATGAAGAGGATGGAGAAAGCAGGATTAAAAGATTTTATTGTAGAAAGAGGCGGAGACAATCCTTATGCATTGCAAGAGACCCTTGCGGAATTCGGAAGCCCGATACATGCATTAAGCACCCGTGGAAGAAGATTTAATTTTTCAAATATGAGGAATGCACATTTTGGGTATGCTGCCCCTGCAAACTATATCGTCGGAGCATATGCGCCAAGCAATGAATGGAAGCTATGGAGTGAAGTGCCATTGGAATAAATTTAAAAAAAATTATTAAATTTATAAAATGATACCGTACAAATATACTTATCTCATTCTCGCTACATTATTCTCGTTAATCTGGATAATACTTTACCTTATTAGAAAAGATAATCGTAAAGAAATGTTTTATGTTTCATTGATATTCGCTTTACCAGGCATATTAACAGACGTCATTTATACTTTGGATTGGTGGAAGCCAGAGACCATAACAAACAGCACACTAGGAATAGAATCGATACTTGCAGGATTTTTTATTGGAGGGATAGCGTCAGTTTTATACGAAGATATATTTAAGAAAAAAATAAAACCAAGAAAAAGAAAAAAAATTGAAACAAAGCAATCAATACTTGATATTATGTTAATTATAATTTTAGGTACGCTTTTATTTTTTGGAACTTTTTTAATTCTTAAAAATAGTTTAATTGCGACCATAATCGGGCTGATCGTGCCGATAATAATTATATTAATTCAAAGAAGAGACTTAATTATTGATGCATTAGCATCAGGGGTGCTGTTCTTATTAATAGCAATGATAATTTACACTCTGCTAGAATGGATTACCCCTGGCTGGGTTGAAAGATTTTGGTATTTCAAAAATATACCTGACATTTTGATACTAAATATGCCATTGGATGACATAATATGGTATTTTTTGGCAGGAACATTCATTGGACCGCTTTACGAGTATTATAAGGAAGCAAAAATAGTTAATACGAACTAAAACAATAATCTGCAAATAGACTACTTCAAAATAGTCATTAAGTTTAATAAAGTGTCAGGACATTTAACCATGGTGTGAGGTGAGGTTGTTGGAGTTTAAGATCAATACTAGGCATACTTTAGGAACCGCAGAACCAAGGTATGAGAAACATGAAATAGATATTGCATTGTCCTTCGCTAAAGAAGCAAAGAAAGAATTCAAGGACATCCTTAAGGCGATAATCCTTTTCGGCAGTGCGGCAAGGAAAACAAACAACTCCGCACCGAAGACAAACGATATTGATGTGCTGATAATCATCGATGATGTGCGGATTGAACTAGGACCAGAGCTCGTCCAGACTTATAGGATAATACTGGAAAAGATCGTCGCTAAGACATCAAAAAAATTGCATGTCACATCATTACGATTCACGAATTTCTGGGAATATGTAAGAGCAGGCGACCCTATCGCGATAAACATATTAAGAGACGGGATACCTATACTGGATTCCGGTTTTTTTGAACCGTTACAGATCCTGCTCTATCAGGGAAGGATAAGGCCTAGTGCAGAGAGCATACAGAACTATATGGCTTTGGCACCTCAGACACTTCAGAATTCCAAACAGCACATACTTCAAGCGACGCTCGACTTATACTGGGCAGTCATAGATGCTGCACACGCTGCATTGATGAGCGTTAATGAGATACCTCCAAGCCCTGCACATGTCGCTGACATGTTAGAGGAGAAACTTGTCAAGAAAGGCCTGATAAATAAGAAACATGCATATACGATGAGGAATTTCTATTCGCTGGGGAAAAGCATAATGCATGGAGAGCTCCTGCAGATAAGCGGAGACCAATACGATACATATTACAAGGAAGCGTTCTCTTTTGTCATGGAAATGAAGACATTCATAGAGAAGAGATGAGTATGCATAAAGGCGCATATAAAATAAATTTTTAAATAATTCTTCAATCCACACTGCATGGTCAATACCAACAAGGATTTCGATTTGCAGAAAAAGCTATGCCTCGATAAATTATACAAGCCAGATAAGAGCAGGAAAGGAGATGTCGACGGGCCGATAATCTCTCTTATCGATCACATAAATTCTCTTGATAATTATTACACGACGAGTTCGTGCAGTGGGAGGATATATCTATTGACTGAAGCGGACAAGAAGCCTGATGTCAAATGGCTTTACGTAAGTCATGATGTTGCTGTTGATGATAAAATCTTTGAGATACTAAGACAGGACCTCCCAGAGGACAGGGTATGGCTCCGCCAAGAGAACATGATTCTGCACGTCGCGTGCAGAACGATCGGTGATGCTGACGCAATTCTTAAGATTGCCAGAGATAACGGTTTCAGGAGGAGCGGCATCATCGCCGACTCGAACATAATCATAGTCGAGATTTGCTCGACGGAAAAGATGGATATCCCATTATCAGACAATAAAAAAATTGTCGTTGACGACAGGTACATAAAATTGATCGTTAAGATCGCCAATGAGAAATTCCTGAAAGGAAAGGAGAAATTAGAGAGACTAGAGAAAGAAATTAGGGAGAAATTATGAATCAAATAATACTACCATGAATTCTCCACTACGATTATGAATTCTTCCTTATCTTTGCGACGAAAAAACCTTCTGTGTTGTTGTCATATGGGTGGAGACGCAAGCACTTCTTGACTTCAGGATTTATATTGAGGTCTTTGAATCCTTTTATAGCAGGAGTCCGTATTATTCCAAGCCCATCTGCATCTATATCGAGCAATTCTGCATCAGGATATCTTTCGAGCAGATAACTTACCACTGCTTCGTTCTCCTCTGGTTCTATGGTGCATGTGCTATATACCATTATCCCGCCAGTTTTCAATAATTGGAATGCTATATCGATAAGGTTTTTCTGTATCCTTGACAATTTTGTTATTGCAGAAGGATTCCACTCCTTTATCGTCCTCAAACTCTTTCGTATGGTCCCTGTGCCGCTGCAAGGCGCGTCGACGAGAATCTTATCGAACCTGAAATCCTCATTATTGTCGAGAATTCTCTTGAATCGATACTCCTGCATCATTGTCAGGACTGCATTCCTCACGCCGCATCTTTGAAGGTTCATTCCTAGTGCCTTAAGCCTCATCCCTGAAACATCGTTAGCGATTAGAAGCCCTTTATTTTCCATATACATGGCGATCTGGCTAGTCTTAGAGCCAGGAGCTGCACACATGTCAAGAACTAATTCCCCAGGCGCAGGGTCAAGAACTATCGGAGGGATCATTGATGCTGATTCTTGGATGTAGACGTATCCCAGATGATGTTCTATGAGATTTCCTAAATCGAATCTTTTTCCATCGCGATATTTTATCCAAAAACCCTCATTGCACCAAGGTATCTGCTCTAGAATCCATTTTTCCTCGAGCCTTTTCTTTATATCGTCTACCGTCGATTTTAAAGTGTTCACGCGTATACACTTGCGTATATATGATAGCGAATAATTCATGAATTTATCATAATCTTCACCTAAAAGCTCCCTATAATGGTCTTCGAATCTTTTTTTCACATCGACATTTCTAGGTATCTTTTCAAGAACATGCAAAGGCTCATTCTCAGGAAGATAATTGAATGTTTCAGTGTCTAATGTTGAGACTAGCTCACATGCATCGCACGCATCATCATTTCCTTCTTCAGGGTTTTCCCCCCCATGATGTGTTATTTCAATATTTTTTTCATCATTCTTTTCTTTTGGCATGATAAAAGAACAAGACCATTGTTTAAAAATTTGTTCAAAAATTTGTTCAAAAAAAACATAAAAAAGCACATCTTAAAAGATACATCCTAAAAGATACATCTTAAAAGATACATCTTAAAAAATTAAAGGTTAGATGCTGCCTGTCTACGCAATTCCTTTTTTCTAAAATGCTCCTTTACGAAGAATTTGCTCATCTCCATGAATATGAACCCGAAACATGATATTCCGACTATTATCAGCCAATCCATCCAAGTTATCGGAACAGTGCCAAAAACGGCTTGTAGAGGTTCAATATATATGACTGCAAACTGCAACAATATAGATGTCATTATCCCCAAGGTCAACCATTTATTGCTGAATGGATTGATCTTCTTGAAACCGGCAAATGATCTCGCCGACATAACTGCAAACATCTCGAACATGACAAGTGTCGTGAATGCCATGGTTTGTGCATAACTCAACCCGCCTCTCTCTAAGTATATCGTGAACACGAATAATGTTCCTAATCCCATGGCAAACCCGAAGAATAATATCAGCATGAGCATCTCCCTTGTTATCGGGTTCTCTTTTGGATCCCTGGGAGGTCTCTTCATGACATCATCTTCTGCATTCTCCGAACCCAGCCCTAATGCAGGTATACCGTCCGTTAACAGGTTCATTAACAATATCTGCAGCGGTATCAGTGGAAGAGGGAAACGCATTATTATCGCCAGAAATACGGAGACTATCTCTCCGACATTACATGCCAATAAGTATTTTGTAGACTTTATTATCTTATCATAGATATTTCTTCCTTCAGCGATTGCATTGACTATCGTATTAAAATTATCGTCTGCCAATATAGTCTTGGCGACCTCTTTGCTGACATCAGTCCCTATTATGCCCATAGCAATCCCTACGTCTGCCTTCTTTAACGCCGGAGCATCATTGACGCCATCACCAGTCATTGCAACAACATGCCCTTTCTTCTGCAACGCATCGACTATCCTTGTCTTTTGTATAGGCATTGCTCTGGCGATTATCCTTATATTCTCTATTTGCGCCTCTAATTCCACATCAGAAAGCTTGTCAAGTTCAGAACCAGTCAAAACTATATCTCCCTCTTGCAGCAATCCTATTTGTCTGGATATGGCCTTTGCAGTAGTAGGATGGTCGCCCGTTATCATAACGACCTTTATCCCTGCCTCGGCGCATTGTCTTATTGCTTGATCCACATTATCCCTCGGCGGGTCTATCATGCCGACTAATCCTATGAATATAAGGCGGGTCTCAACATTAGAAATATCATATTTTTTCAATTTGGGCAAGTCCCTATATGCCATCCCTAAAACTCTCAATGATTGCTCTGCAAAAATATTGTTCTGCCTGAGTATCGTGTCCCTATCCTTCTTAGTTATCTTACGGACATTACCATTAACAAGTATCCTATCACACGCATCCAATAGCATGTCAGGCGCACCCTTGACATATGCTTCAGTTTTTTTCTTCTTAAGGTCCTCGTATATCACAGACATCAGTTTCCTGTCAGAATCAAAAGGAAGCTCGTCTTTCTTGTTAAAATTTTCCTCGAAATATTTTTCATCCAAAGATTTCTTCGCTAAAACAATAAGGCTGCCTTCTGTACTGTCCCCGATTATAGACCATTTTCCTTCCGTATTGACTAGCTTGGCATTATTGCACAGATAACCGACGCGAAAAATCACCTCTAATGAATTCATTTCTTTGTTTGTCAATTTTTTTCCAAAATTGAAAAACTCTCCTTTTGGAGAGTACCCGGATCCCGTCACATCTATTATCTTCTGGCCAAAATATATCTTTGTGACAGTCATCTGGTTCTTAGTTATTGTTCCAGTCTTGTCAGAACATATGACTGTGACAGATCCTAAGCTCTCTGCTGCAGGAAGCCTTTTTATTATCATGCTCTTCCCGGCCAATCGTTTCGCCCCTAATCCCAGGCTTATAGTGACTATTGCAGGAAGACTGCTGGGCACAGCAGCAACAGCCAAGCTAAGCGAGAACAGGAAAAGCTCCATAAGCCCTATCTTCAGGCTGAAAACCCCGAATACAAAAACCAAACCCACCAAGAATAGGACTGCAGCACTCAACTGTTTTGCCATCTTCTCGAACTTTATCTGCAGAGGAGTCGACTGTTCCTTTATCTCCTGTATGGATCCGGCGATCTTCCCGAATTCTGTGCGCATGCCTGTAGCGGTCACAATGCCTATCCCTTTTCCAAAATTGACTATCGTGCCCATGAATGCCATGTTCGTCTGGTCATTGACGACCACTTCATTTTTTATCTGCTCTGAGTTCTTGTGTGCAGGTATGCTTTCTCCCGTCAAAGAGCTCTCATCAATTCTAAAGCTTGAAGTCTCTATCAGTCGCATATCTGCAGGAACTATATCCCCTTCTTCCAACACGACTATATCTCCAGTAACTATCTCCCTTGCCAATATTTTTTCTTCTTTCCCATCACGCATCACTTTCGCATATGGCGCGGATATCCTCTTCAGTGATTCCATGGCCTTTTCTGCACGATATTCTTGTATGAATCCCAATAAGACCGTAAGAGCGACTATTGTCATTACGCCAAAGAAATCCGGCATCTCACCCAGGCTTAAGCTTAATATCGCTGCAAATATCAACAGCAACAACAGGAAATTCTTGAATTGATTGATAAGTATTTTGAAGAAGCTCGTGCCCTTGTCGCTTCCTATTTCGTTGAAACCTTCACGCTTCAATCGTGCACTTGATTCTACAGAAGACAAGCCTGATCCTGAAGAATTCAATCTTAGATATACATCTTTCAACGACTCATTATAATACAAACCGAGACACCTCTTTTATAGTATTTATTCGAGGACATTATTTATAAATATTTTGTTTAAAA